>JAFCZV010000001.1 GCA_019314155.1 Deltaproteobacteria bacterium | reverse complement strand
GAGAATATTATGTTTAGCGACTGGGGCTATGACACTTTTTCCAGGTTGGGCAGGTTGTTAAGTTTTGTTAAGGTTTTCGGCGTATCATGGACAGCTCAAACATATTGTGGTATTATGCATCACAGGTCGGGTTTACGCGCTATCCATTCCATGCTCGACTTCCAGCCGCGAGAAAATATATGTCCACCCGCCATCCTTGAAAAACATTTTGAAGGGGTAGCAAAAAGATTGTGACGGTATTTATGACGGTATTTATGAAAAATATATCCAGCCAAACAAAATAGGTTGGCTGGTCAATATATATAATATTTCGGCCCAAGGCGACCTGCCAATGGATTTAGGCAGTTCGCCTTTTCTTTTATTCTTTCTCCCAAGCCTAAAGATTGCTTTCAGCTCAGAATTTCAAAAGATCGGCATTTCGAAATCTGACTTGCTCTCTGGAGATTTTTTCTATATGAATGGAAATAGTAGGAATTTCGATTTCGGTTCTCTAACTTTAAACACCTGCCAGGCAAAACTGAAAATCTTGAGAATATTTGTAAAAAAATATTATATCTCTGGCTTCTTGGTAACCATGGTTTAAGGAGGATGTGTGAAGAAATCAATCCACCTATTTGATCTTATAAAACAGGAGAAATTAGACGATATTCTTAAAGTATTCACTGAGGTTACGGGAGTTGCGTCTATTATCGCAGATGTGAACGGTCAACCCATTACAAAACCGCACAATTTTTCAGTTCTCTGCCGAAATTACTGCCGTTCTTCTAAATTAGGGAAACAAAAATGCCACGAAAGTGACAGTTACGGAGGACAGCAGTCTGCTAAGTTAAAAAAACGCTTTATCTATAAGTGTTTAAATGCCGGATTGTTAGACAGCGCATCGCCAATTATTGTGAAGGATTACCACCTGGCTACTGTTTTATGCGGTCAGGTTCTGGATGAGCCAATTCCAACCAGCATTGTTACTGAACGCGCTCGTTCTATCGGTATCCGCAACATCGAGGGCTATTTGAGCGAATTCGAAAAAATTCCCCTGATGAGTCCGGAACGCTTCGAAAGCATCGTGAGTCTAATGGAAGTTGTAACCTTGACAATCAGTGAGCTGGCGCTGAAAAAATACCTATCCTTTGAGTATTCTCAGCATTACCTCGATAAACTTATCAACAGTGTTTCGGATAGTATTATCTCAACCAACCCGGATACGACTATCTCAATGGTCAATGATGCTTGTGCAAATATGTTTGGCCATGAGAAAGAAAAGCTGATTGGCCAATCCATATTTTCCCTCTTTTCAGATTCGGCTTCTATAAGGGCCTATCAAAAACAGATGGAATTGAGCTTGAAAGGAAACGGTCGATCCGAATTGACTGCTGTCGATGCTGACAGCCAGTACTTCCCGGTTCAGATGTCCCTATCGAGTTTCAAAACTGATAATAATAAAAAACCAGGTTATGTGGCCGTACTCAGAGATATTTCTGAAGAAAAAAAGACAGAACGCATGAAAAATGACCTCGTCGGAATGTTGACCCATGATATGGGAAATCCAATACTTTCGATTCAAAAGGCGATAGAGCTCATGGTGAACGGCACTCTAGGCCAACTTAAGCCAAGCCAGATGGAAATCATGGATTTGGCTTTAACCACCAGCAATCAGCTATTGGGAATGGTGACAGACTTTCTGGATATTTATCAAAACGAAAACGGACAGTTTCTGCTTCGCAAACTTCCGATTGACATGAATCAAATGCTTCAAGGCAGCATCAATCAGCTAAAAATTTTGGCCCTGGAAAAACAGATTCTTGTTCACTATGACCCGATTTCAACACCTCTAATGCTCAATGGGGACCAAACCCGCCTCATGCGAACGATCATTAATATCCTGGACAATGCCATTAAATTCAGCCCGGAAAGCGGTCGGATCAATGTGTCTTCGATATTGGTAAAAGAAAATGATGATAAAAAAGCCGGCGCAATGATCAACCCTGCTATCTTCCGTCAACTCGAAGGGAATCAGCAATACGTTCTGATAACTATAACAGACCATGGACCGGGAATACCGAAGTATTATCAAAAGAATATCTTCGAAAAATTTTTTACTAATAATCCCATGCCCAACAAAGGAAGAAGAGGTTTGGGGTTAGGTTTAGCTTTTTGCAAACTGGTTGTTGAAGCTCACAAAGGTCTCATTTGGACAAAATCACCCCTTTATGACGATGACGGTGAAAAGAACAAGGGGTGTTGCTTCAATTTCATTCTGCCAACAAACTTTGACCAATAGCTAATTGTAAATGTTGCTGAATCTGGAGAAGATGAAATCATGAAAACAAAAAAATCAATCCAGGTTTTTCTGGCAGATGACCATCCGTTACTGCGAACCGGTTTGAGATTAAGCCTTAACCATAAAGAAGATATCGAACTCATTGGAGAAGCCGAGGATGGTTATAGCGCTATTGAAATGATACAAGCATGCCGGCCTGATGTTGCTCTAATCGATGTGGATATGCCGAGATTGTCGGGTATCGGTGTCATTCGGATTTTACGGAAATTGTTTCCCCACATGAAACTCATCGTTCTATCCACTTATAACGATGAAAATTATATTCAGAAGGCTATGGAGGCAGGGGCTGACGGCTACGTATTAAAGTGCGTTGGGATTGATGAACTGGTAAAAATCATCAAGTCTATTTGGTTTGAAAAACCGGTTATTTCCCCTTTTCTTGTTAATTTGGCCTTCGGATATACGGATATCGATCCGGAGGAGCAAAAGAGAATAGACGCTTACCTTACTCAGAGAGAAAAAGAGGTTCTGCAGCTCATTGCTGAAGGAAAGGGTAATAAAGAAATTGCCGATTTGCTTTATATAAGTACCGAAACAGTGAAAAGCCATGTAAAGAACATTTTTAAAAAGTTCGGGGTAAAGAATCGTGTTCAAGCCACTGCGGAAGCCAGAAAAAGGAAATTGGTAAGCTAACTTAGTTTATTTTTTTGACACAATATGGTTAGGTCTCGCTTTAGCCTCAACACAATGAAGATCTAAAAGAAAAATCGATATTCACTGACGCCAAACTCAAAAAAAAAATCAGCTCCCATATCCCCCTTATTCCCCCAAAATTCCCTCCAACGGGTGACCATTTTTCCCCTTTTTGCGGGATTGTTATTCTTGTCAGAATTTGTTTTAAAAATATAGGGAATTTTTATCATTTTAGGTCCGTTTCTATATAACCCGCATTTTAAGATTAAGAAAACTTTTTAGCAACACTTCATTTATTATTCTAAATGCCCGTTTGCTCGTGGACGGGGCAAGAAGCGGTGTTTAGCTGTCGTCGTTAAAAAATACATTTTAGCATGGAATTTATAGTTATATTAATTGGTTATGAATTCCATGGCGGCTATAATAGGAAAGTTAAACTTCTAATCTTCTACCATAAAGGAGGTATAAAATGAGTCGGATGTTGCTTGCACCTGGGCGGTATATCCAAGGAGTCGACGCAATCAATGAAATTGGTTCCCACGCAGCCAAGATGGGGTCTAAGGCCCTGCTGACCGGAGGTAAAAGAGCCTTGTCTTTTTGTAGCCAGGCAATTCAAGCCAGCCTTACGGAAAATGGAATTGGCTGCCATCAGGAAGAATTTATGGGGGAGTGCTCTGACAATGAAATCAATCGGTTGGTAGAAGTCGGCAAAGCCAACGGGGCGGATCTTGTCATCTGTGCCGGAGGCGGCAAGGTGATCGATACCGGAAAGGCGGTAGCATATGAGATGAAAGTTCCGGTGATTGTTGTTCCCACAATCGCGGCAACAGATGCACCCTGCTCTGCTCTATCAGTCATCTACACGGATGACGGAGTTTTTTCGAAGTATCTGGTATTACCTACAAACCCGGATTGTGTACTGGTTGATACGGGTGTGGTAGCACAAGCGCCGGTAAATTATCTGGTTTCGGGCATGGGCGATGCCTTGGCGACTTTCTGGGAAGCGGATACGTGTGCTAAGAGTTGCAAACCAAACGCCTTAACCGGTGCAACTCCTCCTACCCTTTCTGCCATTGCTTTAGCTCGCCTCTGTTACGATACGCTTTTGGAGCATGGCCTTCAGGCCAAGCTCGCTGTCGAGAGAAAGGTAGTAACACCATCTGTTGAGGCAATTGTGGAGGCCAACACGTTGCTCAGCGGTTTGGGTTTTGAAAGCGGTGGTCTTGCCGGTTCCCATTCTGTGCACAACGGCTTTACAGTTCTGGAGGCATCGCACGGCAAGCTGCACGGCCAAAAAGTGGCATTTGGGACACTTACCCAGCTTGTATTGGAGGGACGTCCGTCAGAAGACATTTATGAGGTGTTAGATTTTTGTCTCAGCGTAGGATTACCCATTTGTTTGGAGGAGTTAGGACTTTCAAACCCAACACAGGAAGAAATTCGACAAGTGGCTGAAGCGACAACGGCAGAGGGCGAAACTATTCATTCAACCTGGTTTCCCGTAACGGCGAGCATGGTTGAAGCAGCAATCTGGACCGCAGATGCATTGGGACAGGAATTTAAAAAGGAGGTGAAATAATGGCGTTACTTCCAGTATCGATATCAATCGGTATTTTGTGCGGACTTTGGTTTCAGACCACCGTCTGGGTACCCTGGCTGGCTGCTTGGGTTGGGTATGCCGCCTGGGCAAGTTTCTATTATGCCGGAGGGGACAAAGCGGCCCTGCCAAAATCCATCGCAGCCAATGCGGCAGGAATGTTGCAGGGAGCTATTTTCTTTTGGCTGTGGGTGAAATTCGGTGGTGGAAACATGTTGCTTCTTTCCGCCTGGATCGGAGTTTTCTGCTTTGTTATGACCATAGAAGGGAACATCCCTATTCTTTCGGCAATCCCGGGGCAATTTGTGGGCGCTGCCGTATTTTTTGGGAATCTTGGGGCTCATAAAGGCGATATCTGGCTTGCCCTGCTGAACACTGCCGTTTGCATGCTAATCGGAAACCTCGCAGGTTTGTTGTCCGCCAAATTGCCCGATTTATTTAAGAAAAAAGAAGTTGCTACAGAGTAACTTAATTGACAAGAACAAATAGGGTGTCGAGGGCTTTTTAGAGCTCTCGACACCCTTATGTTCTACTATCAATAAACAGGAGGATCTTCGAATGGTTAAAGAAGCTTTAGGAATGATCGAGACAAAAGGCCTGGTCGCCAATATTGAAGCATCGGATGCAATGGTTAAGGCGGCCAACGTGGTTCTAGTAGGACAAAAACAAATCGGAGCCGGTCTTGTGACCACTATGGTTCGAGGTGATGTAGGGGCAGTCAAAGCAGCCACCGATGCAGGGGCAGCTGCAGCTGAAAAAGTGGGCGAAGTAATATCCGTACACGTCATCCCCAGACCTCATCAGGATGTAGAAATGATTCTACCCCAAAACCCTTCAGATAAATAAAGATTTTTCGTGTCATTTATAGATTAATCGGACAAAACCAGGAGGAATTTCCCGATGGAAGAACAATTGATCGACAAAGTCCTAAAAGAAGTGATGAAGCGGGTGGGTACCCCTTCTTCTGGCAAGGCAACCCCCCCGGAACCAAACAAGAACAATCCTGCGGAAAACACGAATAATTTTTCCGTGTCAGCCGACTTGGCACAAGTCACCGAATTCGTGGGTGTAAGCATGGGAGACACAATGGGAATCGTTATTGCCAACCTTGATTCCGCCATTCATGAGCTGCTGGACTTTGATAAAAAATTCAAATCCATCGGTATCATTGGCGGACGTGTTGGTGCGGGGCCCCAGCTGATGTCGGCGGATGAGGCGGTTAAGGCCACAAACACAGAAGTTATACGTGTTGAAATGCCGCGGGATACAAAAGGTGGGGCAGGCCATGGCAATTTAATCGTTTTCGGTGCAGAGGATGTTTCGGATGCACGTCGTGCGGTAGAGGTAACCCTTGATGTTTTGCCAAAGTATTTCGGTGATGTTTACGTCAATGATCAAGGTTACACTGAAAACCAGTATTCCGCCAGGGCCAGCACATGCCTCAACAAGGCATTAAACGCTCCCGTAGGAAAGGCCTTTGGTTTGATTTTGGGGGCACCGGCGGTGGTCGGAATGTTGATGATTGATACGGCTGTTAAAGCGGCGGATGTGGAGGTGGTCGGCTATGGTTCACCGAGTCACGGAACCTCCATGACCAACGAGGTGTTTATCTGGGTCACCGGAGATTCCGGTGCAGTGCGCCAGGCCGTAATATCCGGCAGAGAAATAGGGAATAAACTATTGTGTGGTTGGGGTGAAGAACCCAAATCTCTATCGACACCGTACATTTAGGGGGTGACAGAAAATGGGTAAAAGACAAAAGCGTTTCGAAGTGTTGGCCGAACGAGCAGTCAACCAGGACGGCTTTATCAAGGAATGGGTTGATGTGGGCCTGATAGCCATGGAGAGCCCCAATGATCCGACCCCTAGTATCAAAATAGAAAACGGAACTGTGTTGGAAATGGACGGCAAGCGCAGGGAAGAATTTGACATGATCGACACCTGGATTGCAGATCATTGTATTAACACCGATGTTGCAGAAGAAGCCATGGCTATAGATTCTCTCGAAATCGCACGCATGCTGGTGGATATCAGCATACCCAGGACTGAGATCGTAAGACTGTCCGTTGGCATGACGCCGGCCAAATATGTTGATGTTCTGAAACATATGAATATCGTCGAACTCATGATGGCTATGCAAAAACTACGGCCAAGACGTACACCATCCAATCAAGCTCATGTGACCAATCTAAAGGACACACCGGGCCTTTTGGCTGCCGATGCTGCCGAGGCAGGTTACAGGGGTTTCAGCGAGATAGAGACAACGGTCGGCGTTGGGCGCTATGCTCCTATGAATGCACTCTCCCTTTTGGTTGGCGGACAGACGGGTCGACCCGGACTTCTGGCTCAGTGTGCGGTGGAAGAGGCTCTGGAGCTTACCATGGGTATGCGCGGTCTGACGCATTATGCGGAAACCGTTTCGGTCTACGGCACTGAACAGGTTTTCGTTGATGGAGACGACACCCCTTGGTCCAAGGCGTTTTTAGCGTCCGCATATGCTTCTCGAGGTCTTAAAATGCGGTTTACTTCCGGTACCGGATCTGAAGTCCAAATGGGTTATGCGGAAGGAAAATCGATGCTCTACTTGGAGATTCGCTGTGTGATGATCACCAAAGGAGCAGGTGTCCAAGGGCTCCAGAACGGCTCAATCAGCGTAATCGGGGTTCCCGGAGCGGTTCCCTCAGGTATTCGTGCGGTGCTGGCGGAAAATGTTGCCACTGTGCTCAATGATCTTGAGGTGGCGTCTGGAAATGACCAGACCTTTACCCACTCCCCTATCCGCAATACTGCCCGTATGCTGATGCAATTTCTTCCCGGTACCGATTTTATTTTCTCGGGATACAGCTCCGTTCCCAATTATGACAACATGTTTGCCGGTTCGACCCATGACTGCGATGACTATGACGATATGCTCGTCTTACAGCGAGATCTTCAGATTGATATGTCATTGCGCCCGGTCAAAGAAGAAGATGTTATTGCAATACGCAACAAAGGCGTCCGCGCTCTGCAGGCTGTTTTTAATGAACTGGGACTCCCTCCCATTACGGATGAGGAAGTGGAAGCTGCTACTTACGCTCATGGCAGCAAGGACATGCCGGACCGCAACGTGCCTGAAGATCTTCGTGCCATCGACGAATTTATGAAGCGTGGAACCACGGGAGTGGATGTTGTACGCGCCTTGGCGAAAAGCGGGTTTAATGATGTGGCGGAATCGGTGCTCAATATGCTGAAAGAAAAAGTAACCGGAGACTATCTCCACACTTCGGCCATCTTTGATGAGAATTTCAATGTGGTGGCTGCCGTTAATGATCTAAATGATTATAATGGGCCTGGTACCGGATACCGTCTTGAAGGTGAAAGATGGGAACTTTTAAAAAATATTCCGGCAGCTATCAGTCCTGAAGACATTTAGGACTTCCTAATGGAGGGAATATAAGATGAACATTTCCGAAGACATGGTAAAAGAAATTATCCTCGAAGTATTAAAGGAGATGCAAGGGGATGAAAAGACGGCAGCAAGGCAGGAAGGAAGCGCACCACAACTTCAGTTTCAGGAACTTGGAACGGCAAAAGTCGGAACGAATAGAAATGAAGTCGTCATCGGCGTTCCACCAGCCTTTGGTGTCGCTATGACCCAGACCATTATCGACATTCCGCATAAAGAAGTGCTCAAAGAAATCATGGCGGGGATTGAGGAAGAAGGTCTCAAATATCGTCTGATCAGGGTAAATAAGACGGCTGATGTGGGGTTCATCGCCCATGAAACCGCAAAATTGAGCGGGTCAGGAATTGGCATCGGCACCATCTCCCGAGGGACTACTGTCATCCATCAGCGGGATTTAGCCCCACTCCAAAATTTGGAGCTGTTTTCTCAGTCTCCCCTTGTTGAGAAAGAGACATTCCGGGCCATCGGACGTAACGCAGCTAAATATGCCAAAGGAGAGCAACCCAATCCTGTCCCCGTCCGCAATGACCCCATGGCCCGGCCCAAATATCAAGGACTGGCGGCATTGCTCCATAACAAAGAGGTCTTGCATGTGCGGCCAGACGAATCGAGCACGGAATTAACGGTTCAGCTATAGTCGGTGGATGGTTTATGTGAAGAAGGCTTTATCATTTTCCACGAAAGAATCGATACCGATATCTTATTTGAACCACTATCCAAGGAGGAAGAGCACATGGCTCAGTCAAAAGAAATTAACATCTCCCCGGACCTGATTGCCGAAGCAGTAAAACGGGCTATGGCCACTCTGGACAAGAGGCTTGGACAGGAGACACTTACGGACAATCCTGCTGGAAAACTTGAAGCAGAAAAGGACTACCCACTTGGAACCAAACGACCCGACCTGGTAAAATCAGCCAGCGGATTGGCCCTTGAGGACATTACGCTTGATAAGGTGATCTCCGGACAGATCGGTTTTGATGACGTAAAAATTCGTCCTGAAACTCTTGAGTATCAAGCCCAAATTGCTGAAGATATAGGGAGACCAAACCTTGCTGCCAATCTTCGCAGGGCAGCGGAAATGACTAAAATTCCCGATGACCGGGTACTGGAAATTTATAATTCGTTGCGGCCCTATCGGTGCACAAAGCCGGAGCTGCTCGATATCGCCAACGAGCTTGAAACAAAATACAATGCGAAGATATGTGCAGCCCTTGTCAGAGAGGCGGCTGATGTTTACGAAAAACGAGGTCGTTTGAAACAGTAAAAGGAGTTGCCGGCATATGCCGTACATCGCTGGAGTGGATATCGGTAACAATTCAACGGAGGTTGCTATTGCTGAATTTACCCGATCAGGCGAAGCGCGGATCGTTTCCAGCTCAATCGTAAAAACAGTGGGTATCAAGGGAACCGTTCGGAACGTCTTTGGCATCATTGATGCCTTGGACCGGGCTCTAAGCCCTTTAGGGATTCCACGCAAGGATCTCGGCATTGTTATGCTGAATGAGGCTACCCCGGTTATCGGTGATGTTGCCATGGAAACAATAACTGAGACTGTGATCACGGAATCCGCCATGATCGGCCACAATCCGTCTACACCGGGAGGGACGGGATTAGCGCTCGGAACCACCATCATGCTGGAAGATCTGGCATCTGCTTCCCGGGATAAGCAATGGATCGCGGTTATCCCGGGTTCAACAGAGTTTCGTTCGGCAGCTGAGCAACTGAACAGGGCCATGTCTGCGAAATTGCAAATTTCCGGAGCCATTGTTCAGAAAGACGACGGAGTGCTCATTCACAACAGGCTGCATCATTCCATTCCCATTGTGGATGAAGTCGTTCATATTGATCGCGTCCCCGTGGGAATGCCGGCAGCGGTAGAGGTAGCAGTGGTTGGCAAAACGGTTGAGAAGCTTTCCAATCCCTATGACATTGCTACCCTGTTTGAGCTAACCCCTGAGGAGACCCGTGACATTGTTCCTATTGCCAGGGCTCTCACAGGAACCCGGAGTGCCGTAGTCATTAAAACCCCCCGTGGCGATATTCAGGAACGTCGAATCCCGGCGGGTAAGATTAACCTCATCGGCCGACATCAAAAAGTTGACATTCAGATCGATGAAGGTGCTGAGAGCATTATGAAACAGGTGGCGAGGGTATCACCACTCCTGGAAATACAAGCTGAACCGGGAACCAATGTGGGCGGTATGTTCGAAACGGTTCGCCAGGTAATGGCCGATCTGACAGATCAGCCCGTCAGCGCCATCCGTGTCCAGGACATTCTTGCCGTGGATACACTCGTTCCCCAGAGAGTACGAGGGAGTCTGGCGGGTGAATACTCTCTTGGCAATGCAGTTGGATTGGCAGCTATGGTTGAAACCCAAAAATTGCCCATGCAGCGATTGGCACGAAAGCTGGAAGAAGAAATCATGGTGCCGACAATTGTAGCGGGAGTTGAAGCCGAAATGGCTATAAGAGGAGCCCTCACTACACCCGGAACGGAGCCCCCTATGGCCATACTCGATTTGGGCGGTGGATCGACGGATGCCTCTTTGATAACCGAATCGGGTGAAATCAAAAGTATACATCTTGCGGGGGCAGGTGAAATGGTCACGCTTCTTATCGACAAGGAGCTCGGCCTGGACGATCTTGAATTGGCAGAAAATATCAAGCTTTTTCCCCTGGCGAAAGTTGAAACGCTTTTTCATTTGCGTCATGAAAACGGCTCGGTACAGTTTTTCCATGAGCCTCTTGATCCCCGTCTTTTCGGACGTGTTGTAGTGATTTCCGAAAACGGACCGATCCCGGTAGAAACTCGTGAACCTTTGGCAAAAATTGTCGAAATTCGACAAAAAGCCAAAAAAAAAGTGTTTGTGCATAACTCCCTCCGTGCCTTGGAAAGGGTTGGCCCGGCCAACAATATCCGTCTAATCAGTTTCGTGGCATTGGTAGGAGGCTCCGCGCTGGATTTTGAAATTCCCCGGATGATTTCGGATTCCTTGACTGAATACGGTGTGGTTACAGGTAGAGCCAACATCCGTGGAACAGAAGGACCTCGAAACGCCGTGGCAACCGGTCTTGTTCTTGCTTATGAAGAAAACCAAAGAAATTAGTCCTGTGGAGGATAAACGTATCGCCGGAAGTGAGACAAAACCGGTGGTTCGAATAGTGACGACCGTGCCTTCACCGGAAAAAGAAATTGGATATATACTCTGGGGATTGGAAGAAGAAGAGATTCCGGCGGAGATCGAAGAAGTAGAGGAAAATTCGCTGGAGATCCTTGCCAAACAGGCTGCTGACGGGTCTAAACTCAATGTTGGAATTGGCATTAGCGGAACCAATCAAATGGCGGTATTACACCATCGAGATCTACCGGTTGACAAACCTTTATTTTCAATGGCAGCCGATAAATTTGATATGACACAACTGCGTTTGTTGGGCGCAAACGCCGCTCGATTGGTAAAAGGAAATCCGTTGCTTTTTCACTCTGAACAGGCTTATTCCGCTGGTCCGAAAGACACGATGCAACTCCGGGAAAGCCCTCTAAACGATCCGGCGCAACTTTCTCAAAATCAATTAGGGGAATTGATTACCTTAGTCGTAACAGAATTGCAAACCAACATAGAAAGACAGGGATAATCCATGAAAAAGCAAAGCCTTGGACTGATAGAAACCTGGGGATTTATACCAGCCATTGAGGCCGCAGATGCCGGAGCCAAAGCAGCGGATGTTATCCTGATCGGATATGAGATTACCAAGGTAGCATTAGTGACTGTAAAATTTATGGGAGACGTAGCTGCGGTTAAGGCTGCGGTAAGCGCTGGGGCGGCGGCGGCCGGGAAAGTTGGAAAGGTAGTGGCTGTCCATGTGATTCCCAGACCTGATCGACAAGTTCATATAGCGTTTTCAGACAGACCACCTCCCTCTGAGACAAAAACCGACGAACCGAAGCCCCCTGTTGCTCCTGCACCGACAGAAAAAATTGCAGCGAAATCGACACCCCCCCGGCCTTCCAAAGTAAAAGAGGCTAAAGATGTGTCTAAAGAGAAAACGCCTTTGCAAAAGAAAAGGCAAAAAGTAAAACAACGACCGAAACCTTCTTCAAAAAAGAAAACGGCTTTACCGAAAAAAAAGCCAAAGCCAAAAGGGAAAGCCAAAAAATCCGACACCATGAAAACATAAAAGTATAATGATATCGTAACAGGTTTTTATTGTCTGTCAGGTTTAAGGCCCTAAACAGTTTTCCTTTACCAAAGGAGTGTAAAATGCCTGATCTTCGTTCTTATGTATATCTGGATCGCCTACAGCCCCAGTTTGCAGCCTATATAGGCGCCAACGCAAGAGGATATATTCCTATTCCGGGAATGGCTGCAATACTCGTGGAAGTTTCCCCCGGAGTTGTGATTAACAAGGTGATCGACGCCGCTGTAAAGGCAGCAAATGTACGTCCGGGTCTCATGGTTGTGGAACGGCATTTTGGTGTGCTGGAGTTTCATTCAGAAGCACAGGCAGACGTGAAATATGCCGGTTCCGCAGTACTCAAATCTTTGGGGCTTACCATTAAAGATCGTTTTAAACCAAAAATTTTAAACTCTCAGGTAATCCACAAAGTGAACGCCTACCACGCCCAGATGGTCAATGTCTCCCGGCTCTGCTCAATGCTGCTGCCCGGGCAGGATCTCTACATTCTTGAAGTTCAGCCTGCTGCTTATATTACGCTTGCGGCCAACGAAGCTGAAAAAAATTCTCAGATCACTCTCGTGGATTGCAGAACATATGGTGCGGTGGGTCGGTTATCCCTGGCTGGAAAACAATCGGATATTGAACGTGCTTCAAGTGCGGCGGAGACGGTTATAGAAAGAATTACGGGAAAGGAAAATTAATCAAACTTAATCCGATGAAAATCAGTGAATCGGCAAACCAGCGGATTGCAACTTTTGAAGCCGCATTGTCACTTACCGACAACTGCTCGCATAAGGACCTGTTGTTTGCTGGGGTTGACCTCGGTACTGCTTATATCGTCACTGCTGTTGTGGATCAACAGGGCAACCCCTTAGCCGGAGTGCTCACGCGCAGCCAATACAGCATTCGGGATGGAGTGGTCCTTGATTATTCAGGTGCTGTTAATATTTTGCGCCAACAGGTTGATGTATTAAGGGCGGCCGGTTTCTCAATCAGATCTGCCGCAGCGGCCTATCCTCCCGGAACAATCGGACGAACTGCCAAGGTGTTTGGCAATGTCCTGTCAGCGGTTGGCATGGATGTAATGGGATTGATTGATGAGCCAACGGCGGCCTCCATGGTATTAGAGATTACCGACGGGGCAGTCGTGGATATCGGTGGGGGAACTACCGGCATCTCCGTAATAAAAGATGGTAAGGTCATTTATACAGCCGATGAGCCGACAGGCGGAATTCACATGGATCTGGTTCTTGCCGGTCATTTTAAAATTCCAGTGCATGAAGCAGAATTAATGAAAATAGACCCTGAGCGTCAATCTGAGATCCTGCCATTGATAACACCGGTATTTGAAAAGATGGCGAGCATCGTCAAAAGACACATAAGAGACTATCCTGTTGATACCTTATACCTTGTGGGGGGGACCAGCTGTTTCCCCGGGATTGAAACAGTTATAGAAAGTGAGACTGGATTGTCGGTAGAAAGGCCGAACAATCCAATGCTTGTAACCCCTTTGGGCATTGCATTGAGTTGTTTAAAAAATTGAACAAACAGTGTCTGGTCCGGGGTGAGATATAATTATGACGGATGAAAAGCTTCAAAAAATTGTCACCGCCGTAATAAGCAGAATAGCTCAACAAATGGGTGCCGACGGAAGCAGGGGGACCTTAGTTACGGTTTTTACCGGTGCGACCGTCGCTTTCCAGGAAGCCGCCTCCCAGGTCCGAGGGCTGATTTTGGATGGTTATCGGATTCAGATGGCCTTTTCACAAAATGCCGAAGATCTGTATGGCCGGGAAATGAGAGATCAGTTGGCCGGTTTTCCGAACGTTAGTTTTGTGGAACCCTCAACATGGCTACTTGCCCTAAAAGAGGCTCACGCCATCATTGTCCCCCTGCTGAGTTTGAATACGCTCTCGAAGGTGTCTATGCTCATTGCAGACAATTTGCCGACCAATCTAATTTTGCATGGCCTTTTTTTTGGCAAGACGGTTTTGGCTTCCAAAACAGCTGCCCACCCCGATGGGGCGCACTGGAATCAAAAATTCGGCTCCCGTCAATCAAGTCAAGCGCTTAGGAAAGCGCTTTTAAAAAGATTACAAATTATCGACAATTACGGTTGTTACCTGACTGATACTCACATGCTGAGAGAGGCAGTGAATTACTTTCTTAAAGGTGAACAAGGTTCAAAAGCCGGAGGACCCCTAAAAACCAGACAGAAATTAAATTCATCTATCCATATTTTTGAAAGTGTGGTTACTTCGGCCAAGATTCGTCAAGCATATATTTTGGGAGTTGATCTTACGGTGTCTCCTGGTGCTGTTGTCACTCCTCTGGCCCGCGATCTGGCCAATCAATATGGTGTAAACCTTAATAGGGAAGATGCAATATGACTCCTAACGAGGAGGAATAAAAGTAATGTTAATTGCACAAATAATTGGGACTATCGTTGCCACCCGCAAACATGAACTTCTGGTCGGCAGTAAGATACAAGTCGTTCAACCCTTGGAATGTTCGGGAAATAAACCGTCCGGCGATCCGTTCGTAGCTATTGACGCTGTAGGAGCCGGGGTTGGCGAACGGGTGGTGGTCGTACGGGGGAGTGGGGCACGCCTGGCCGTCGATAATGATCGGTGCCCCGTGGATGCTACGATTATCGGGATCATTGACCAGGTTGATATTGAGGAGGTCGCTTAGCGTCATAATATAGCATCTTAGGATAGCAATCTGAAAGTTCCATGGAAAACAGTTCAAGAAAAATATATACCCGCAGGGGAGATGAAGGACTAACCCAACTCCTGAGCAAAGAAACCGTCGATAAGGGAGACAAGCGGGTTGAGGCCTTTGGCACTTTGGACGAATTACAATCCCACTTGGGACTGGTCCGAGTTCTAACCTGCCAGGAATCGATACGATCCATCCTTTATTACGTCCAGGAAAATATATTTGTGGCAAGTGCCGAGCTGGCTTCAACTTCTAAGGCTCTATCCGATTTAAAACGGCGTATCAGCAAAAACAATACTGAGAAGCTGGAAGGATGGATTGATAAATTTACGGCTCTGTATGGACTTCCAAAAGGTTTTGTTGTTCCTGGAAAGTATTTGGATAGTTCCGCTCTTCATGTTGCACGGTCTGTATGCCGGCGTGCCGAGCGCTTAATTGTTATTTTGAATCGAGAAGAGAGGGTGTATGGTGATCTGATTCGTTACTTTAACCGACTGGGCGACCTGCTTTTTGTGCTGGCATGGTCTTTGGAGGTGAATGCGCTTATCGAGGATATTGTCCGTGAAGTCATCGAGAGTGCAATCAAAGAGGACAAAACATGATGAAGCTTTCTTACTCCCTGGCACGCTTACTAGGTGCCTTTGCTGAAGTCCAGGCTTCGGCTGTAGGGGTTTCCATGGCAATTGGCGTCGTAGACGAAAAGGGCGGACTTATTTTTTTTGCGCGTATGGATGATACCCTGCCTGCGAGCACAGAAATTGCCGTTTCGAAAGCCTATACATCTGCGGTTTTACGCAAGTCGACCCATGAAGTGGGAAAACTTGCTCAACCCGGAGAACCTCTCTATGGTATTCAGTATACGCACCAGGGCAAAATCGTGCTCTTTGGAGGAGGCCTTCCGTTACGTTTAAAGGGAAACGTGGTCGGTGCCGTGGGTATTAGCGGTGGGACCGTAGAAGAAGACATTCAGATAGCAGAAACTGTTGTCGATGCCTTGAAAGCAATGGAACAGTGGTCAGAGCATGTCAAGGAATCTTTACCGTCCGGCTACATGCAAGAAAATCAAATTGATCGGTTAGGATACAAATTGCAAGAGGCTCTGGAGGAAATACGATATCCCCTTCCGACAGGTCATATCTTCATTCTGACCGGTGCGATATGCCTGTCAATGGTTAAGGAGTAATGTATTAAGGATCGTCTGTTTTCATAAAGACAGTTACCCACTTATTTCCGGGGGTTTTGGATCGGAATTATTGGTGCACTTGAGTCTGTTTTACAAGTCACCCGTCGAACTCGAAATTTGCTTAAGGAGGAATGATTATGGCTGCCAATAACGAGCTCATCGCCCATGTGGTACAGAAAGTCTTGGAAGAGCTGGTGCAAAAAAAAGACCGTGGGACTGATGAATTCACAGGAATTCATGACACAGTGGACGAAGCCGTAAATAACGCTGTTGAGGCCCAAAAAAGACTGGTGGTAATATCTCTCGAGGTTCGTAGCGAGATTATTGCTTCCATTCGAAAAGCCATTTTAGATAATAATGAAATTCTCTCTGAACTCGCCGTACAGGAGACAAAGCTTGGTCGATATGAAGACAAAGTCAGAGAAAATATCCTCTGTGCTACAAAAACACCCGGACCTGAAGACATCAAACCGGAAGTTATTTCCGGAGACCATGGGCTCACCTTGCTCGAATATGCACCTGTGGGTGTCATCGGCGCTCTCACCCCAATTACGAATCCCACAGGAACTTTTATCCACAACAGTATAAGTATGATTTCGGCAGGAAACGCCGTGGTTTTCAATCCACACCCCTCTGCCCGGGAAACCAGCCTGAAAACCATCCAGGTCATTCACCAGGCAATCATGGATGCCGGGGGGCCTGCGAACCTCGTTTCCTGTGTGCGGGAACCCACGTTAGAAACAGCCGGGCAGATTATCCAACACCCCAAAATCAACATGCTTGTGGCAACAGGGGGGAAGCCGGTGGTTAAGGCGGTGCTTTCTTCCGGTAAAAAGGCGATTGGCGCCGGGGCCGGGAACCCGCCGGCGTTGGTGGATGAAACGGCACACATCCGAAAGGCTGCGGACTCCATTGTAAATGGTGCAAGCATCAACAATAATATCTTCTGTACCTGCGAAAAAGAGGTCATCGTAGTGGATGAAGTGGCCGATTCCCTGATCAAATTCATGCAGGAAACCGGTAAGGCCTATCTCCTTACTCCGGAAGAGGCGGAAAAGGTGACCCGACTGGTTGTTACCCCGGACGGCCATATCAACGCCAAATATTTCGGTAAGAACGTGCAGGTGATTCTAAATGAAATCGGCATCAACCTGACCGAGGAATACCGATTGGCCATTTTCGAGACCTCTAGAGACCATCCCCTTTTCTGGCTGGAGCAGATGATGCCGATTATGCCCATCGTACGGGTAAAAAATGTACAGGAAGGAATCCGATTGGGCGTGGAAGTGGAACAGGGCAACCGGCACACGGCGATTATGCATTCCACGAACGTTGACAATATGACTGCATTCGCCCGGGCGATACAAACAACTATATTTGTAAAGAATGGGCCTGCCTACGCGGGTATTGGACTCGGCGGTGAGGGACACACCGCCTTTACCATTGCAGGACCAACCGGAGAAGGATTAACCTCAGCTCGTACATTCACCCGACAACGACGCTGTGCGCTGGTGGAATCTTTCAGGATTATTTAGTGGTTGGCTGTTTGCAGGAAACCCGTCTTGTTGGGAAGCAGTGCGATTCAATATCTTCATAAACGATGGAGGGGTAACTATGGACATGAATCTTGATATCGCTTTAGAATTAATAGCAGAGGTTCGAAAAAAAGCAAAAGAAATTGGTGTTCCCATGGTAATCGCGGTTGTGGACGCCGGAGGCAATTTGATTGCCCAACAGCGTATGGACAATGCCCTTTTGGTCAGTATCGATATTTCCCTCAATAAGGCATACACTGCCGTGGCGGTTAAAATACCCACCCATGACCTGGCATCTGCATCTCAGCCCGGCCAGCCCCTTTTCGGGATTCACAATGCAGATGGTGGTAGAATCGTCATTTTCGGGGGTGGATTTCCCTTAAAACAACAAGACGAGATTATCGGAGGCATCGGAGTCAGTGGCGGCAGTGTCGAGGACGATATTCTCTGTGCCATGGCCGGGGTTGAACGTCTTAAAGGCTTATAGGAATATAATAAATGAAAGCAGCTATTATTGGTGGTGGTGGTCGTGTCGGTTGTTGCGCAGCTTATGCTTTGCAGTGGGGTGGTATTATTTCAGAAATCATTTTGTATGATATCGCGGAATCTCTGGTGCAGGGGGAGGCTCTGGATCTTTTACACGGCAGCTCTCTTCTAAACGACCAGCGAATATATTCGGGAGACATCACAGCAGCGGCGAAATCCGACCTGATTATCATTACCGCTGGCTTACGCCGAAAACCGGACGAATCAAGACTCGATCTGATCAATCGAAATACATCGCTTTTTCTGTCTATTATCAACGATTTAAAAGCAGAAGGCCTCAGGGAAGACGTTATCTTAGTGGTGGTTTCAAATCCCGTCGACATTCTAACATATCTTGCCATCCAACATACCGGTCTTCCTCCCAGTCAAGTTATTGGTCTTGGTACCCTTCTGGATACATCCCGTTTTTGCTCTCTCATTGCCGACACGATTAAAGCCGCTCCTACCCAAATAAATGCCCTGATATTGGGAGAACATGGGGATTCCATGGTGCCCATTTGGTCGTCGGCGACCTCCAATGGATTCTCTTTGAAGAATCACCCCGATCTTTCGTCCTCTACCAAAGTTAAAATTTTTGAACGGACGCGCCAGAGTGGCGCTGAGGTCATTCGGTTGAAAGGTGGTGCGGGCTGGGCTGTGGGAACGGCTATTGCCGTTCTCGTTCATGCTATCATATTGGATCAAAGAAGGATGCTTCCTGTGAGCTCTCTGCAAACAGGTACATATGGTCTCTCGGATGTATGCCTCAGTGTGCCGACTATTGTGGGGTACAAAGGCATTGTAAAGCACTTGGAAATGGAACTCTGGTCTAGAGAAGAGCAGGAATTGAAGAACTCTGCCAATCTTCTAAAAAAGACCCTGTCACAACTTCAGCTTTAACACATCATTCTTACAAAAGTGGATTATCTTGATAATTTGTGTCTATAAGCGATTCAGGCTTAATTGAAGTGGCCGGAACTCTAATTTAAAAGCGATGCTGAAAAAAATATAACTCTGTTCAAATCATGGATCACGATGTGTCAACCGATGATCCTCTGCCCGTAAGGCGAACTGCCAATGGATTTAGCCAGTTCGCCTTTTCTTTTATTCGTTCTCGCATGTCTAAAGATTGCTTCTAGCGGATTATAATCAAAGGCAAACGGATCGGTCAGATTCTTGCAGTTGTCTAGCTGGGTGCGCCAACAATCTACGGCTTTAAGAACGCCATCAATTCTCTCGTGCGGTAAACTATTTTTTCCCTCGGGCGTCTAATTATAAAGCAAAACAAAAATCTGAAATGAAAAAGGCGTTATCCTTCATGAAAATGATCGTCATGTGATGAACACAACATGGATTTTATGTGAATACCCCCCAAGCAGCCTGAAGGCGGCCAAAAAGATCGGATGATTCATCGGAGGGAACAATGAAGAAATATCATTTAATCATAATAACAATGACTTTATCCTGCTTCCTTGTATCATGTGCCCACTATCCCCCTGACCGATACAATACTCAGAAAGGGGCCGCAGTCGGCGCCGGTATGGGAGCGCTTATCGGCCAGGCCATTGGAGGCAATACGGAGAGCACTTTAATCGGACTGGCCGCAGGAACCATTCTTGGCGCTCTGGTGGGCAATGCGGCAGATCAAGATTACCAGGCAGCCAGAGATGCAGCCCAGCAAGGCAAGCCTGTGATTTATTATGATAAAAACGGACACGCCGTTGAGGCCATTCCCGAAAAAACCGATGATTCCAATTGTCAGAAAGTGCGAAAACGGGTTTGGGAGAATGGCGAGCTGGTAAAGGAGACCGTCGAAGAAATCTGTGGTTCTCCGGCACCCCGGGCCCGGTATTACGCCCCTCCGCCACCGCCTGCGTATTACTACGGATGGTGGGGATGCCCGGTTGTACCTAACTTTTCCTTTTACTATGGGCGACCCCGCGGCCATGGGCATTACCGGCATAGACCCCACTTCTACCGATGGTAACGCCGGGACAGCCATGAGACTTCTTCCGATTTCCACTAAAACCGGACATTGTACAGGCGGCAGGTGTTATTCCAAATCTTGTCGGCAAGACAGGCGGGATCTTCTTTTTTTATTTCTGCCAGTTTAAACAAAACAGATCGGACAAAGGCCGGTTCGTTCCGACGGATGTGGTTTTTTTCAGGTGCAGGTATAAGATAAGGGGCATCGGTTTCAATCAGGATACGGTCCACAGGAATGAAAGGTACAAGCTTGCGCAAATCCGCACCACGCCCTTTGATGGTAACGATGCCGGTGATACCGATATAAAGGCCCATATCGAGATGCTGTTCCAAATCATCCCTATCCCCGCTAAAACAGTGTATAACCCCGTTTCGGCCTTTGTTAAAATGTGTTTTAAGGATCTCAATTAATCGACCGTTGCTCTCGCGCTCGTGAAATATAACCGGCAGATCCATTTCATCGGCAACATCAAGCTGCCGGACAAACCACTTTTCCTGATCCTTTCTCGGAGATAACATTCGGTTAAAATCGAGACCGATCTCTCCCCAGGCATGCACCCTAAATTTCTTGGCAAGATTTCTGAGATCTTCAAGCGTTTCCTCGCTGCAGTTTTTTGCACCGTGGGGATGAATCCCTACTGAAGCATACAGTTCTGAAAAAGATTCTGCTAAGGAAACGGATTTTATGGAACGCTCCAGGGTTGTTCCAACGATCATGGCCGACGCAACACCGGCGGCATGCATACGATGGACCACGTCATCGATATCGTTGCCATATGCCCGGTCATCAAGATGGCAGTGGCTGTCAAACAGTCGTAAAGGGATGTGTGGATCTTGGGGATTATAATCTATCATATCATTGTATTAGAGCACCTCTCTTTGCTTGCTTTTTGTAGGCTCAGGCAGAACTTGGGTAGAAAAGATTCAGAATCAAGGCAGAATTGAGCCAGCTTTGTAGTATGGCAAAGAAGATGTATTTGCAAGCGATTTCCATGCATGAAGAATTTATCATGTGGTTTCCCTATTTGTCCTCTTCCAAAACATAAAATTATTGATTTTACATTCATTTATGATAGTTTTTTGTGTATCGTTATAAAATATTAAACTTCTAATCGGAAAGTATGATATGATGGGCGAAACCTTACAGATACGCTTATGAAAACCCTGCCTAAATCTCTGACCATTGCCTTCCTGGCGGTTTCTATTTTTATCTTGGGTTTAAGCGCTCACCACTTGTAAAGATAAAATGGGAATGGCATTTGAAAGGTGTAATTAATTGAAAAATTAATCATAATTGTATTGGCTTTGATAATTTTTAATCCTGCGGCGAATCCAAAAAAAGAAAGTGACAAGGGATTGATCAATGATCAATTAGATAAGGTTACTTTTCAGCTTAAGTGGTTCCACCAGTTCCAGTTTGCAGGTTATTATGCGGCCATAGAGAAGGGCTTCTATTCAGAAGAAGGATTGGAAGTGGAATTGCGCCAGCGCATTGCCAAAACCAGCCACATTAATGATGTATTGCAGGGTCGAGCCCAATAAGGAACAGCTGACGCCGGCTTGCTCTGGCACCGCCTTCAAGGCAACCCCGTGGTGTTGGTGGCACAGATCTTCCAGCACTCCCCACTGGTATTTGCAACTCTTAAGGATTCCGGCATACTGACAGCTGAGGATCTGGCAGGCAAGCGTCTCATGTTTGACACCATTGACTTTGGCAACGCTCCGCTCATCGCCCTGCTGTTGGATACCCAACAGCTTATGCTTGAACTGAGTCCCCCTGCAATGGATGAAATCGGTCTTTCCTCCGCCATATCCGAGTGGCTGGAGTTGCAGATTGGAAACAGGCACAGCCTGAAAACCGAGTTCATCGATAATGTCACTGAAAACCGCAGAAAAGCACTAGACCCAAACGTGCGGGACATATTGTTCCGCAATGTGAGGGAACTGCTCGTTAACGTGGTTAAACATGCCCGCGCGAACAAGGTAAGCGTTCGTTTAGAAGACAGGAACACAAGGATAAGGATCATTGTTGAAGATGACGGTATTGGTTTCGATCCGCGTGCGGTGACTCAGGTAGACATCAAAAAGGGCGGTTTCGGCCTGTTCAGTATCCAAGAACTTATGGCTGATCTGGGCGGTGACCTGAAAATCGTGTCCGCGCCGGGCAAAGGGTGCACGGCCATCCTGTCCGCTCCTATTGGTGACTCTGACAACCGGAAAAGGGAATAGCTATGGCTACAACAATCCTTCTGGTAGACGACCATCCACTCTTTAGAAAGGGGCTCCGTCTCCTTCTGGAAGAGCAAGAAGCACCTTATTCTTTTATAACGTTTCGGTTGACAGCCAATAGGTGTATAATATATACTTTTTTATATTTTATATACGGCAATCAGGAGGGAAAATGGCTCTAAGCATAAGAAACCCAAAAGCTGAAAAGCTGGCTCGCGAAATTGCCGCCGAGAGTGGCGAAACAATTACTCAGGCGATCACCCTCGCCCTGGAAGAGAGGCTTGAACGTCTCCGCGGTCGTTCAACCACTACTGACCTGGTGGAAGAGATATTGAAAATCTCTAAGCGCTGTAGTGCGATTCCCGATCGGGATCAGCGGTCTTTCGATGAAATATTAGGTTATGATCCCACCGGAGTTCCACAATAATGGTTGTCGACACATCTGCCGTGATTGCTATTCTTTTTGGGGAACCTGAAACAGAGTCTTTTGTCCGGGCGCTTGCTGATGATCCCAAAATAATGATCAGTGCTTTTAACGCATTGGAAAGTGCCATTGTGATTGAGGCCAAGAAAGGGGAAGCCGGCGGCCGTGAGCTTGATCTGCTTCTGCATCGCGCTCGAATTGAAATCATTTCCCTCAACGTTGATCAGGTGGAGATAGCCCTAACAGCCTGGAGAAAATATGGAAAGGGAAACCATCCTGCAGGTTTGAATATTGGGGATTGTTGTGCATATGCACTGGCAAAATATTCTGGTGAACCGTTACTTTTCAAAGGTAAAGATTTTAGTCAGACCGACATTCAGCCCGCAATTGACAAGTAGGGCTTAAGGTTCCAGGTTCAACGTTCCCGGTTCAAGGTTGAAGGATGGGATGGCCCCTACGGCTGGTTATCTCTGAGCGAAGAAGAAAACGATCTTCGTAAGTTTATTATCTATCTGCTGGCTGCGATCGAAAACGCCTTTCCCGGGGCATGCGACACTACCCGGTCATTGCTGCAGGCCCCCGAACTACCGCCTGTTTCGGACCTGAGCCGGTATCTTGTGAATGACCTCGACCAGATCAAGAACCCTTTCATTCTTGTTCTGGACGACTTTCACAAGATCCGTGAAAAAAAGGTGCACGACCTGATGGGCGCCCTTTTGACCTATCCACCTCCAAACCTGCACCTGATGCTGCTGACCCGACGCGATCCGCCGCTGATTATCAGCATACTTCGAGGTCGGGGTCAGGTGAATGAAATCGGCTCTGCCGACCTGCATTTCACGGTGGAAGAGACATCGGTCTTTTTGAAAAATACCCACGGATTATCGGTCGACGAGAAAACGGTTGCGACTATCCAGGAGAACCTTTTCCTGATCCCCCCGTCCCCCTGCCTCCCAGCCCCTGGTTGATCCCTTGACCAATCGTGAACTCGATGTTCTGGATCTGCTTGCTCAGCGGCTGAGCAATAATGAGATAGCCGACAAATTGTTCATTTCGACAACAACCGTCAAAGGACACCTGCAGAACATCTACGGGAAGTTCAACGTCAGCAAGCGCCGGGAGGCGGTGGATAAGGCGAAGAAAATTGGGATTCTTTCAGGGGGGATTTAGAGGATCAAAAAACAATTATTGTTGGCGTATCAAGGGTTCGATTTTGAGCCCCTCGATCCTTTCAAAATGCCTCAGGTTATAGGTGGCTACTGAAAATCCAAGAGAAAGGGCGGTAGAACCGATGATAAGGTCGTGGGAACCGATCTGAATACCTTTCCGGCTTAAGTCAGCCCATAGTTCTGAATATATCCTGGCAGTTGAGATCTCAAAATTATAAATTGGGAACAGCTCGATGACTTTCTCTACGTAAGCACTTCTCTTCAAACGTCTTTTAGTTGTATCCGCTCGATGCACACCGTGAAGAAGCTCAGCGACTGTGATTACGCTGATTCCAAAAATCTCTTCTTCTCGATTTTCTGCAAATCGGCTGATTTCAGATTCCCGTCTCTCTGCTTCAACAAGAAAGCTTGTATCGAATATTACTCCCATAAATCTCCTGTTGACATAAGCGGTTGATTTCTGGAGATCTCTTCAAGATCTGATGCAAAGGCATCCAGTTCATTCTCCAGCCTTGGTAGTTTTTTAAGCAAGTTTTTCAGTTCACCCAATGTCATAGGATCAATTTTTTCTTCAATCGACTTCATGGAAGCGATCGGTTTTCCGCTCCTTTCAATAATATAATGAACGCCTTTGAATTTTATTGTATTTAATATTTCAGAGAACTCCCTAACGACCCGGGTGGCGGATATGCGCTTTTTCATTTTTTAATCTCCCTGTATAATATGATAATCATATTTTACATATTCATCGCATATTGTCAATAACAAAATCTGGAACCGCATCACCTTATCTCCCGGCCTCCCTATCACTGGTGTTTCTTCATCTTTCCTAGATTCGACGTTCGATGTTGGACGTTCGATGTTCAATGTTCATTTTTGTCATTAAGTCTCCCCCTCTTCCCCTTCCGCTGTTTCTTCATATTTTCCCATTCAATGTTCGATGTTGGACGTTCGATGTTCAATGTTCATTTTTGTCATTAAGTCCCTCCATCCCCTCCTTTTTCAGTCCTTTTTTCATGCATCTATTCTAAAAACCCTCCTTTTTTACTCCTTTTCGGAGGTTTTTTCGACATCCGCGAAGATATATGGTCAACCTACAAGTGATGGCCACCCATCGTGCATTAAAGAACCAAATAAGCGAGGCTTGAGCTGATGCAAGGCCTAAAATGGAATTAGGTTCAATTTGCGCAGGTTCGATTCAAAAAACTTAGGATCATAAACAAAGGACCATGAAATATGCCAAAAGAAAAAAGCAGAAAAAGTTTTCCTTTCAATAGGCTGGGGAACTACCGCATTCGCGTCCTGGGTTCTTTGGACGAAAGCTGGTCTGAAAAACTGGGTGGTTTGCGCATTACGACAAGCAGCCTAAAGGACCAGGGACCTGTCACAGAGTTAGTCGGTCCATTACGCGATCAGGCAGAACTGTCCGGGTTGTTGAACATGCTTTATGAGCACCACTTGACACTGCTTTCGGTGGAGATGCTGAAAGGCGTAAAATAAGTAACAGATAATGAAAAGAGCCTCTAATGAATAGGTTAAAACTGTTTTGCTTAACAGCTTCGATAACTATCTTGCTACTGATGGGGGGCTGCGCGACATTGCCGACCGATTTTGAACGGATAGAAACACACGCCTACACAGATACGGGCGATACCCGTTGCGGTAAAGCAGGCCAAACTGAAAAGCTTGCCCATCCGGGACAATCCGGGTTCCTTTTGCTGGGCAACGGCCTGGATGCTTTTGTGGCACGTGCTTTATTGGCGTAGGTCGCAGAACGGAGTATCGACACGCGGTATTACATTATCCATAACGATGTCGTCGGCAGCCTGTTTATCGATCAACTGTACAAAGCCGCGGACCGTGGTGTTCGAGTCCGATTGCTCATCGACGATATTGACCAGGGCGGCAGGGATTTTGATACAGCCGTATTGGACAGCCATCCCAACGTAGAGGTGCGCATTTTCAATCCGTTCAGTCGTAATACCGGTCGAGCCCTGCAATTTGTTACCGGATTCGGCAAGCAGACGCGCCGCGGGCACAACAAGTCCTTTA
>JAFCZV010000437.1 GCA_019314155.1 Deltaproteobacteria bacterium | reverse complement strand
GAAAATATGGTCTACGCCCTTAAAAAAAATAATGTAAAACAGTTGTTTTTTACAAGCACGGTTGCAGTATATGGCCTCAACTCGGGAACGCCCAATGAAGACAGTCCTGTCAAACCCTTCAATGATTACGGCAAGAGCAAATATGAGGCCGAAACTATTTTCAGCAAATGGGCGGATTTTGACAATACAAATTGTCTCATCACCGTTCGGCCGACTGTAATTTTCGGGGAAAAAAATCGAGGAAATGTTTATAACCTTCTTTACCAGCTTTCATCAGGTAAGTTTATGATGGTTGGAAAAGGCATCAACAGAAAATCCATGGGCTATGTGCTTAACCTAACAAGTTTTTTAGCTACTCTTTTAAAATCTAATCCCGGAAAATATGTATATAACTACGCAGATAAACCGGATTTATGTATGAATGAACTCATTAAAATTTTTCATAACACGCTCGGGGAAAATTCTAAAATTAATTTTCAAATCCCTTACGTCCTTGGTCTCATGGGAGGATATGTTTTTGACATCTTGGCTAAAATAACCGGCAAAACCTACCCGATCAGCTCAATTCGTATCAAAAAGTTCTGTGCAGATACACTGGTTTCCGCTGAAAAAGTGAAAGATACAGGATTCACAGCTCCCTATTTGCTGACTGATGGATTAAAAAGAATGATCTCAAGTGAATTTCTTCAAGATTCTAAGATGAACAATCCTAATGAAGTAAAAGTCGAGGATGTTGTAGATCCAAAGCGGCCGTTCGAAGAAAAAATATAGTTCTTTTCGCTATGGGCGATTGGGTATTCTTTGTTTCTTCTCTCCGAGGCGTAGGCTCTACGAGCCGGAGGCAGGAAACAAAGAATAAAAATACTCCAACGACCCCAGCGAATTCAATGAACCCAAACAACTCAACCAACCAATGTTATTGGAGGAATATAAGATGCATATTGAAAGTATTAAAGAAAAAGTTCATCGTTTATTAGATGAGTTGCCGGAGAGTGCAACTTGGGATGACCTGATGTATAAAATCTATGTTCGCCAAACTATTGAAGCTGGACTTGAAGACAGTGAAGCTGGACGAACAACAGGTGTCAAGGAATTACGTGCCAGGTTCGAGTTGCCAAAATGAAAGCATGCTGGACAGACAACTCAATAGGACACCTTTTGGGGATTTATGAGTATATAGCACGGAATTCACCTGTATACGCCAAAAGAGTTGTTGACAGAATAACAAGACGATCAGAACAAATAGCAGAATTCCCCTTATCAGGACGTAAGGTGCCGGAATATAAAGCAGAAAATATTCGTGAAATAATTGAAAAACCATACCGAATTATCTATCGAATAAAGTCAGATCAAATAGATATTCTGGCAGTTATACATGGTGCTAAGCTACTACCCGAAAAAATATGAAATATGTTGAATGAAATAGGCAGATCGAAGAAAAAATATAGTTTTTTTCGCCACAGGCGATTGGGTTTTATCAGTTTCTTCCCTGTCCGCCTCGCCTGTCCTCCTTACTCCGTTTGGCTGGGGGATAGGCCTTACGCATTAAAACCCTTATGACACTATATGATAATGGATATCAATAAATTGAGCGGTAAAATTATTGGTGCAGCTATAGAGGTGCACAAGGCCCTTGGGCCTGGTTTGCTTGAATCCGCATACGAATCATGCATATTTCACGAGCTGAGTCTTGGAGGCTTATCATTAGAAAGGCAGAAGCCTTTAGCTGTCCGGTATAAGGGAATCAAACTGGATTGTGGCTACAGGCTGGATATGGTTGTTGAAAATACAATCATCCTTGAACTGAAATCATGCGAGAAGATTGAGCCAATTCATAAGGCACAACTTTTGACATACCTTAAACTATCTGGTCTTAATTTGGGACTGCTCTTGAATTTCAATGTGGCCGTTATGAGAGATGGCATAGTGCGAGTTGTGAACGAATTAAAGGAATAATTCGTTTTAAGTGGACGGGTTTTTACTTTCCGGCATCTCACCGGAAAGTAAAAAAAACTAACCCCCTGCGTACTCTGCGTCTCTGCGGTGAACTATTACTTATATTATAATCTTTGGTGTCTTAGTGTCTTCGTGGCTGAACGTTTACGATCTGTGTTTATCTGCGTTAATCTGTGTCCAATTTACTTCAATTTACTTCAGTTCACTTTAAGCATTTTTATACATGTCCATCTGTGTCCATTTGCGGTTAAAATATAATCTTTGGTGTCTTAGTGTCTGGTTTAACGTTTATGATCTGTGTTTATCTGCGTTAATCTGTGTCCTAATTTGCTTTAGCTCACTTTAAGCATTTTTATACATGTCCATCTGTGTCCATTTGCAGGCGGGATGGTTTTACTTGTTTTTTGACTAAATAACATGTATTGTGAAATAGTTTAATATTCCCGTCTGAGCTTATAATTGAGGTTAGACCTCGCGCTCAATACAAGTCCAACGCAAAATAGGAGGTTCAATATGTTAACAATCGAAGGAATCTACGACGGTCAAAAGATAGAGCCTTTGAAGGAAATTCCGTTCAAGAACAAGAAAAAAGTTGTCATTACTTTTCTTGATGAAGT
>JAFCZV010000062.1 GCA_019314155.1 Deltaproteobacteria bacterium | reverse complement strand
TTTTACACCTACGGAACTTCAAGTGGCGGACCTTGTAAAACAGGGCCTTCGCACAAAAGAGATCGCTGATCTATTAAACTCTTCCCCTGAAACGGTCTCCGGCCACAGGAAAAGTATGAGAAAGAAACTCAATCTGAAAGAAAAAAAATCGAATCTGAGAACCCACCTTTTATCCCTGGATAATGGTTATATTTAACAACCATTATACACCCCATAATACACCATTTACTTGTCTGATAATTGTTGTATAATTATATAAACTTATTCCCCATAATACACCATTTACTTGTCTGATAATTGTTGTATAATTATATAAACTTATTGCCAACTTTCGCATATGAAATCCTTCACCAAATTAATAGACATGAAAACCGTGCTTGTTGAGGATGATGCAATGTTCCGGAACGTTTTGAGATCATCATTTGTGATTTCAGGCTTCCGGATATGTGTGCAGGCTCACCGCCTCGTTGAACAAAAATATTACATCTTAGGAACAGAAAACAATTAAAGGTGGAGTGGATGAGAAAGATAAGATTTGCAAATATAATCTTTTTACTTTGGCGGCCATGTTTTTTGTTTTGGGTGCTTTATTAGAGTGGGAGACGATTGCAAGCATAAACAGAATAAATGCTATACCCTTTGACTATCCGGAGCATCTTCATTTTATATTTTTCTTTGTAGGGTTTTTAGCCCTTTGTTCGGTGTATTTTTCAGAAAAAATAGAATCAACGATCCTTTCATCAGCCAACAGGGACCTTCAAAAAGAAATTGCTGAACGCAAGCGGATGGAAGAAGCCTTGATGGAAAGCGAAGAAGAGTACAGGGAGCTTTATGCAGAATCAAAAAGATCAGAAGAAGTGTATCGTTCTCTTCTGCATTCATCTGCTGATGCCATAGTTATCTATAACATGGAAGAAAGCGTCAGGTATATAAGCCCTGCGTTCTCCCGAATATTTGGCTGGACCTTGGAGGATCTGGAAGGAAAAGAGATCCCTTTTCTTCCGGAATCTGAGCGGGAATCCACCTGGATCATGATCAGGGATCTTGTGGAAAAAGGGACACCCTGCCACGGCTTTGAAACCACCCGTTACACCAGAGACGGACATTTAATAGATGTCAGCATAAGTGCTTCACGTTATAACGACCATGACGGCCTGCCTGCTGGTAAACTTTTTATTCTTCGAGATATTTCAGAAAAGAAAAAACTTGAAACCCAGCTAAAATTTATTGAAAGGATGGAAACCATTGGAACGCTGGCGGGCGGCATTGCCCATGATTTTAACAATCTGATGATGGGTATGCTGGGGAATATTTCTCTGCTTTTATATGAGATCGAGGCCACGCATCCACATTGTGAAAAGTTAAAAAATATTGAAAAACTTATTGAAAGTGGATCCAAACTGACCAGTCAGCTTCTTGGATTCGCAAGGAAAGGGAGATATGAGGTCAGACCGATCAATCTAAACCAAGTTGTACAAGAGGACTCTGTGACTTTTGGCAGGACAAGAAAGGATATCACGATTCACAGGAAGCTTTCCGAAGACCTCTTTTCCATAAAAGCGGACGAATCTCAGATCCAGCAGGTTCTGATGAATCTTTATATCAATGCTGCTGATGCCATGCCTGATGGTGGAGATCTTTTTTTAAAGACCGTGAATGTTACCCACAAAGAAATGAAGGATAAGCCCTATAATCCCAAACCCGGCCAATATATTTTATTGAATGTGATAGATAATGGTTCGGGCATGGATGAAAAAACCGCCGAGCGCATCTTTGAGCCGTTTTTTACAACCAAGGAGATAGGCCGGGGCACAGGGCTTGGTTTGGCATCTGCATATGGAATTATCAAAGGACATGGCGGATATATTGATGTTGATTCCAAGAAAGAGCAGGGAACCAATTTCAGCATTTATCTTCCTGCGTCAGATGAACCGATCCATCAAACTATGGAGATTTCTAAGCGGATTTTAACGGGAAACGAAACCATCCTTATAGTCGACGATGAAGAAATGGTCATTGATGTGGGTGTTGAGTTGCTAAATAAGCTTGGCTACACCGTACTCGAAGCCATGAATGGCTACGAGGCCATTGAGGTTTTTAATGGGAATAAAGATAAAATAGATCTAGTTATCCTGGATATGATTATGCCCGATAAAGGTGGCGGCGAGACGTATGACACTATAAAGAAAATTGATTCTGAAATGAAAGTGCTTCTTTCAAGTGGTTACAGTCTCAGTGGCCAGGCAAGTGAGATATTGGACCGAGGTTGTAATGGTTTTATTCAGAAACCTTTTAACATGAGAACCCTGTCACAAAAAATAAGAGAGGTTTTGAGCGATGACAACAGATAGAAGAAAGCATTCGAGATTCAATATAAGCAATCTCATATCTTATGTTTGTATCGACCATCGCGGCAACGAAACGACACAAGGGATGGGAAAGGCTATCAATGCAAGTCAAGAGGGAATTCTAATAGAAACCCACAAACCGATTGAATCGAAATATATTCTGCTAATGGTCATCGGCATCGAAGATGAATTAATCCAAGTTAAAGGCAATATCGTCTACAGCCAGCCTGATGATTCAAGAATGTTTCGAACTGGAATCCAATTCCTTGAAACCAAGGAAAAAATCCTATCATTTGTAATAAACTCGGTTAAAACTTTTAGTAAATTACCCCCCACACCGCAAGGGGGCGGGGTATACGACAATGTAATTCATTAGACGCCATTTCAAAGCATTCGGATGAGAGATTTTTTATGCTTTGGAACACCGCCGGGTTTTATATGAGAACACAATTTAACCGCACCCTCAAATTTTCCAAGGCGGTTAGTAATTATCCTAAATTTTTCAACATGTTCCTGCCAGAAGATCATCCGGAGCCGATGATACCTGCCGAGACTGTCCAAAATCCGAAAAAGGGCAATCTATAGACGTCCAGGGTGATCGACATCGGATTCCCGATACCTTTCAGAGAGGCCCATGTCGGGAAGATGAGCGAGCCTTTAAGCGCAGCTTGAATTGCCCTTCTCTTTACACACCCCACAGATATGGCAGGATTCCATAGGACATGGGGGGGAGGTTTTCCCCTCCAAGGCTCTTTTGTATTCCTTTTTGAGAAAAGACTTGCGGATGCCGTGATCGATAAAGTCCCAGGGAAACAATTCATCTAAAGGACGTTCCCTGTGAACATAAAAATCAGGATTTACAGGAGAGGATTTAAGTGTTTTGGGCCAGTTACCTTGATTTTTATTCGCAAGCCGCAATATTTGTGCAGTGTTTCGGTCTCCGCGTGACAACAGCGCCTGAATGAAAGCCCAACGAGGAATATCCGCGTGCAGGCGGATGTTTGCCACTCTCTTAAGGCCGGCCCTTATCTTTTTTATCTTTTCTTTTAGCAAATGGATATCATCCAGTCCGACCCATTGAAACGGCGTAAACGGTTTAGGGACAAAACAACTGAGACTGACGGTGATATCCCCCATGTGCTTCCTGGCCCGGCTCGATTCGAGGAATCTGTGTTTTATCTTTTTACACAGGGTAACAATGGCGTCGATGTCATCCATGGTTTCGGTGGGAAGACCGATCATAAAGTAAAGTTTTAGGTTGGGGATACCGCCAGCGACCAGTCCCTCGGTGGCATCGAGGATATCTATTTCAGTAAAACCCTTATTAATGACCCTGCGCAGACGCTCTGTTCCGGCTTCCGGAGCGATTGTTGCGGTTTTGACGCTGCTTTTCCTCAGGACTGAAAGGAGTTCAGGCGTAAAAGCATCGGCTCTCAGGGAGCTGAAGGATATTCGGATATCCTTTTCGAGACTCTGGCGGCAAAGCTTGCTTAGGTCGGGAAGATCCGAAACCGCAGCGCCCACCAATCCAATTTTGTCTGTGATCAACGCCCCCTTCTGCATGCATTTCTCCAGAAGTGAAAAGGTTCTGAATCGCGGAGGTCTGTAAATAAATCCTGTGCTGCAGAATCTGCAGCCATGGGGACATCCTCTGCTGACTTCAATGAGAAATGTACTGTCAAAGATGGTGTCCGGGGTTATAATTTTACTGCAGATAGGAATCTGGGAGATATCTTCCACATATTGGCGTTCAACTTTAGCCGGAACGTCGGATATTGGTTCAAATGCACGAAGCGTCCCATCCGAATGGTAAAATGCTCTGTAAAATATCGGAACATAGGTGCCGGGGACTTCGCCGGCAAGGGTTATTAAACACGATCTTCTATTTTGAGCCAGAACATCCGGTGAAACCGTGTCAAAAAACCGTGGCAGAATGGCTTCGGCTTCACCAATCAGAAAACAATCGATAAACGGAGCCAAGGGCTCCGGATTTAATAATAAAGCAACTCCCCCTGCAATAACCAGAGGGTGGGGGGTTCCTCTGTCGTCAGAGAGCAGGGGGAGACCTGCTTTATCGAGAATTGTGAGGAGGTTGGGATAGTCATTTTCAAATGAGACCGAAAAAGCAATGATGTCGAAATTTGAAATTGGATTTCCGGACTCCACGGTGAGTATGCGATCTGCTTTTTTCCCGGTAGTTCTCGGAAAGAAAGAGCGTTCGCATACGACGTGCTCAATCTTATTGATTAATTCGTATACGGCCTGAAAACCGAGATTGGACATTCCCACATGATACGTGTTGGGATATACAAGTGCAACTTTGATACGACCTCCCCATCGCTTGTAAATCGCACCGATTTCCGGGGAGGCAACTTTTTTTTGAAATCTTTCAGTTTTCCCTGCCATTGGCTATCAGACGTTTTTGATTTTTTTTCGCTCACCGGCATCCAACAGTTTTTATCATGCACCTGTTTTCGTAAGCTAGTCTGCCTTTTTTCGTAAAAATGTCGGCACATCAAGGTCACTGAGGTCGGCATTGTCGATGACAATTCCCTTATATCCTCTGTAGGTCCCACCGCTCGACTCGCCCACCGCGTGTTTACGGCGGATGAACGTCGGTTCATCATAATCAACGGCATCGTTCAAATCATCTGCCGTGATATCTCTGACCTTGCCTCTGAGCTCACTTGCAATCCTGGCTTCCGGACCCGAACCGATTCCGGTTGCAATTACCGTAACACGCATCTCATCACCGATGCTGTCGTCAACGGCAGTTCCCCAGATAATATCGGCATCTTTCCCGACTTCATTGTATATCCGATCGGAAGCCTCGGTCATTTCCTCCATTGTCAAATCGCTGTTGCTGGTTATGTTCATTAAAACGCCCTTGGCTCCGGAAATGGAGATATCTTCAAGAAGCGGATGGGATATGGCACGCTCGGCGGCCTCCATAGCGCGGTTATCACCTCTAGCGATACCAATTCCCATAATGGCCATTCCGGCTTTGGACATAATGGTTTTAACATCGGCAAAGTCGAGATTGATCAGTCCGGGTATCATGATAAGATCCGTGATGCCTTTGACGGAATGGAGCAGAACCTCATCGGCTTTCTTGAACATATCGATCATTCTGGCATTTTTGGAAGCAAGACCCCTCAGTCTGTCATTGGGTATCGTGATGACGGTATCCGCAACTTTTTTGAGGACATTGATCCCTTCTTCGGCCTGTTTGGCCCTTTTGCCGCCTTCAAATGAAAAAGGCTTTGTCACCACAGCAACCGTCAGCACATCAATTTCTTTACAGATTTCAGCAATCACCGGCGCAGCGCCGGTTCCGGTTCCACCGCCGAATCCTGCAGTAATGAACACCATATGGCTGCCTTCCAGCATACTTTTTATGGCTTCCGCATTTTCCAGCGCCGCTTCCCTGCCGATTTGAGGATTGGCGCCGGCCCCAAGCCCCTGGGTAAGTTGCTCACCGATCTGAAGTTTGACAGATGCCCTTGAGACTTCAAGGGCTTGGGAATCTGTGTTGGCGGTGATAAATCTTACACCCCGGAGCTCGGAATCGATCATATTGTTGACCGCGTTCCCGCCGGCTCCCCCAACACCGATAACTTTGATTTTTGCATAATTTTCGTTTTCTACTAACGTAAACGTCATTTCCCCCACCTCCTGTAACAGTATTTTGGTTTTATCCTCTATCCTTAAGGGCCCGGTGTCCGCTTGGATGAACATACATTAAAAGCTCCGTTCAGATGACATCCTTGAACCACCGTTTCATCCGGGTCATGACACGGTTGAAAATATTTGAGTCACGAATCCTGAATTTCTTTTTGGGCTGAACTCTGGCACCGTATAGTACTAGCCCGACGCCTGTCGCATACATGGGATTATTGACGACATCCGTAAGGCCGCTGATCCCCCTGGGCCTGCCCAGCCGGCTTGGAAGATCGAAAACCGTCTCTGCAATATCCGTTACCCCTTCCAGCAGGGATGACCCGCCGGTTAAAACCACACCGGAAGTAATAACTTTATCCATTCCGGCACGAAAGATTTCCCGTTTTATCAACGTGAAGATCTCTTCCACGCGAGGTTCCAGTATCTCACCGAGGATCTGCCTTGGCAGCTTCCTGGGTTTGTGTCCGCCCATACCGGGGACTTCAATGGCTTCTTCGGAACTGATGCTCCTGGCAACACAGGTGCCATATTTTTTCTTGATCTTCTCGGCTTCAGCCATGGATGCACGCAGACCGATGCTGATATCGTTGGTCAGATTGCTGCCACCGAGGGCCAGAACAAAAGTGTGCTTGATGTTTTTCCCTGAAAAAATTGCAAGATCACTCGTTCCGCCGCCGAGGTCTAAAAGTGCCGTGCCCACATCTTTCTCCTCGTTGGTGAGCACGGCTTCACCTGAAGCCAGCGGCTCCAAGACAATATCACAGACATCAAGACCTGAGCGGTTTGCACATTTCACAATATTATGGGCAGACGTTACGGCGCCGGTCACGATATGGATCTTAGCTTCCAGTCTTACGCCGGACATGCCCACAGGATTTTGGATCCCCCCCTGCTCGTCGATGATAAATTCCTGAGGGATCACGTGGATGACCTCACGATCCATGGGGATTGCGACGGCACGTGCTGCATCGATCACACGGTCCACGTCTTGCTGGACAACTTCCGCTCCTTTAATTGCGACAATTCCGCGACTGTTAAACCCTGTTATATGACCTCCTGCGATTCCGGCGTATACAGATGATATTTCACAGCCCGCCATAAGTTCCGCCTCTTCAATCGCCTTTTGTATCGATTCCACGGTGGATTCAATATTAACCACAACTCCTTTCCGAAGCCCGATGGAAGGATGTGTTCCGATACCGATGATGTTTATCTTATCTCCTGTCTTTTCACCGACCACAGCACAAATTTTAGTCGTTCCAATATCAAGGCCGACGATAATATTTTCCTGTCCCTGCATTCTAAACCTCCTTATGGCCTCCGGCCTCAGATCCTATTCTCGCAGGATTTACTACGATACGATTTAAATTGTTTAGATCAATGGATTCGAGATGTGAAAAATTTCCATTCTTTTTTAGATAAAAAAGCACATTTTTAAGCATTTCGTACTTATTCGGATAATCATCGTACCCGATTTTTATTGCTTTGATGCGGTCAAACGCGTAGATTGTGAGACCCATTTCTCGATCCACACGGATTCTTTTTATTAACCTGCAGGGAAGAACACTTTCAGGTTTTTTCCCAAGGGCTAAGATTGTCATTACAGCATTAAAAGGAACGCTCCGGGATTCACCCCGGACATTGATGTCTGAAAATTCAAGCCCGCCGATCACCGGCAGGCGGCAATGGTCCGAGGCATCCATTTCTTTGAAGATCTCTCCATGGGTATTGATGATAAATTTTCGACCAAGGTCTAAAACGGCGAGGGGCTGCTGCTCCTTTATTCTGATACTGATTCCTGTGGGAAGTTCCCTGCTGACTTCAGCCTCCTCAATCCATGAATGCGCCAGGAGCCGCTTTCTAACCCTTGAAAGATTTACTGAAAGAATGTTTACACCTTCAGTTATCTGGCTCTGCAGCAAAACCTGTTCATCTGTGAGCCGATTAGCGCCGGTTACCGTCAGACTTTCAGCCTTGAAATAATCGCACTGGGTTATAAAGTCGTAGGTAAAAATAAAAAGAAAGCTGGCCAAAAGCAAAATTGTCCCGACAGTTGCTGTTTTTATGCTGAAAATAACGCGCATTATAATTCTATTGCGCCTTCTGGCAGCACTGTTTCTGTAATAATTTTTCCGGGTGCTTTTACGTCCCAACAATCTTAACCTCTCTTTTAAGATCAATGTTGAACCTGTTTGATACGGCCTCTTCAGCCAGTTCCATCAATGCCAGAAAATCTGCGGCCGATGCGTTGTGCCGGTTTATAATAAAATTGGCATGCTTTGATGAAATTTCCGCCCCACCGATGGATTTTCCTTTTAGGCCGGCCATCTCAATAAGTTGGCCCGCTGTTTTACCGGACGAGGGATTTTTAAAAAAACATCCTGCAGTTGGCCACCCGACGGGCTGTTTTTTCCAGCGTGTTTTTAAAATTGTTCGCGCCTCTTTTTTTAGTTTTTCCGAATCCGAAAGACGCAGACGGAAACAGCCGTCTAATATAATCGTTTGTGCGTGATAACCATCTGTTAGCTCAGGGTTCCATGAAAGCGTTCTGTAAGAAAAATCGAGCTGCTCCCGCCGAATTCTTAGGGTCCGACCCGTAGGCAACAATACGGTGATGGATTCAAGAACGTTTCCCATGGATCCATGGGACGTCCCGGCATTCATCATAATCCCACCGCCAACCGTCCCTGGAATGCCCAGGGCAAAATTCATTCCTTCAAGGCCCTGCTTCAGTGCATAAGCGCAAAGGGATCGCATGGGGACACTTGCCGAGGCGGCAATGATAAGGCCATCGGCTTTCCTGCCTGTCTGAACGATGGTCTTTGGGCATTTTGTCAACACGATTACAATTCCCTTGATGCCGCTGTCCTTGACCAGAAGATTGGTGCCTTCGCCGATGATCAGATAGGAAAGTCCGCTATTCCATGACCATTCCACCAGCGCTTTAAGATCTTCAAGGTTTTCAGGAGTCACCAAAGCTTCCGCCGGCCCGCCAACACGCAATGATGTATGTCTGGACATGGGTTCGCAAAATTTGACGTTGCAACACATCTATTTTGACAATTCATCAAGCACCATTTCCCCGACTTTCCAAACATCTCCGGCACCCAGAGTGATCACAATATCGTCCGGGGCTAAAACGTTTTTAAGATGCGTAACCGCTTTTTCAAAATTTTGCATATAAACGACGTCTCTGTGGCCGTGGCGCTGGATTCCTTCAAACAGATCATACCCTTCTACCCCCTTTATCTTTCCTTCTCCGGCTGCATAGATGGGAAGAACCACCAGTAGGTCCGACTGATAGAATGAACGGGTGAAGTCATCAAAAAGTGCCTGGGTTCTGCTATAGCGGTGGGGTTGGAACACCACCACAATCCGTCTGCCAGGCCAGCATTCCCTTGCAGCATGCAGGGTGGTCTTGATCTCCGTAGGATGATGCCCGTAATCGTCAACAACCGTAACCCCTTTTTTTTCACCCTTAATTTCAAGCCGCCGTTGAACACCTTCCACAGTTTGAAGCGCCGATTTTATAACTTCAAAGGGAATATCGAGTTCAATGCCCACCGCGATACTTGCCAGGGCATTGTAAACATTATGAAGGCCCGGGAGGTTCAGCAAAATCTCTCCGAGTAACGTTCCAAGATGATACACCTTGAACCTGCTTTGTAACCCTTCAAAAGCCACATCTTTGGCCTGGAAATCGGCCTGAGTACTCATCCCATAAGTCGTAAACCGTTTATGAATGTTCGGGATAAGCGATTGAATCGACTCATCGTCCAGACAAAGAACCGCCAGGCCGTAAAAAGGTATTTTGTCAATAAAGCTCATAAAGACTTCTTTGATGTGGTCCAGGTCTCGATAAAAATCGAGATGCTCTCGATCGATATTCGTCACTACCGCGATGGTAGGAGACATTTTAAGAAAAGAGCCGTCACTTTCATCGGCTTCGGCCACGATATAATCCCCCTCGCCAAGAAGGGCATTGGAATC
>JAFCZV010000061.1 GCA_019314155.1 Deltaproteobacteria bacterium | reverse complement strand
GGAGAAAGAATAAAAGAAAAGGCGAACTGCCTAAATCCATTGGCAGGTCGCCTTGGGCCGAAATATTATATATATTGACCAGCCAACCTATTTTGTTTGGCTGGATATATTTTTCCAGCACGGAATCGAAAAATGCTTTTATTTAATTGTTATTATTATATATTATAACCATCACATCTCCAACATACCGTCAAAAGTACCGTCAAACGCTTTTTACTGCCCTCCAATAAATCTTTTCAACGGTGGTTGGTGACGTCTATTCTATTGCTACTGGAAGCATGGTCTTCCTCTTGGTATTTCCCTTGCCCCCCAGCATTGATAAAATGTTTACATATCCTTGAAATTATATGGTATTTAATTTAAAATGAACCGCTTGTATAGTTGTTTGGACTTGCTCTTCAAGGCAGATCTTCCATAGAAGTGTGGTCTGATCGGACAACATGCCATGTTGAAATACAGGCAGGATATCCATAATCGCCTTTCCACCTAGAATTGCACATATCACAACAATTTAGTATGTATAAAAAAGGATTTTATGGCAGGCTATCAGAAAATTCAATGAACGATAGATAGGTTATTAGTATCACATCTGTTTGGAATCATTAGATATCTGAACTTTTTGCAAGATATCACCGGCCGTCGATCTTATTATAAATCATATCAGAAGGGAGGTATTTTTGAGAAACAACCTGTTTCTTGACCGGATTTGATCCTAAACATTCTTTTCTAATATGATAATAATTGCACTTCTAATTGCCCCATGTTATCTAAATATAATTACAGAATATCATTTTCATATTCCTGTCAAAATTAATTCGTTTCGAACACGATCTGAATAAGGCCTGATTTTGGAGTAAGCTCTACTTGATGTAAAAGCTCATACATAGGATAAGACGAATCCCAAATATATGAGCTTTTTTTGTATTGGAGGATGATCCGATGACTGATCAACCAACATATGAAGAATTGGAACAAAGGATTAAAGAACTAGAAAAAGGGATTTTTTACCTCAAGCAGGCTGAGAAGGAAGTAGAGGGTGAACGAAAGCGTATGGAAGTCATTCTATCTGCGCTGAATACCGGCCTGGCGCTCATCAATCCGGATATGACCGTTGCCTGGGTGAATGCCCAAACGGAAAAGATACTTCCCTGGAACGAGCTGGTCGGTAAGGTGTGCTATGAAGCGGCAGCCAAGCGGGAGGAGCCTTGCGAAGGGTGCGGCGCTCTCGAAGCCTTTTCCGACGGTCAAATCCACCAAACAGAGCGACAGAGCCCCGTTGACGGAAAGTGGCATCACATCGTTTCAATCCCGATAGAGGATGAAAGCGGTGCCGTCGTCCAGGTGCTGGAGAGTACTACCGACATTACGACTCGGAAGGAGACGGAAGCCGTCCGCGACAAAGCTCTGGAGGAACTTAAGGAGCTGAAGGAAAAGTTAGAGCAGGAAAACATCTACCTCAAAGAAGAGATCCAAACGGTTCAGGGATTTAAGGAGATTGTGGGAAAGAGCAACCCGCTTTTGTATGTTCTGTCCAAGGTTAAGCAGGTTGCTGAGACCGACAGCACCGTTCTTATTCAGGGTGAAACCGGCGTGGGCAAGGAGCTGATCGCAAGAGCAATCCACCAGAAAAGTCTTCGTTCCAGCAAACCCTTTGTGAAAGTCAATTGTGCGGCGCTACCCGCCAATGTTATTGAAAGTGAGCTGTTCGGGCACGAACCGGGAGCATTCACCGGTGCAAACCGCCTCCGGCGAGGCCGATTTGAGTTGTCCGACGGCGGGACTATTTTCCTTGATGAAATCAGTGAAATTTCTTTGGAAATACAAGCAAAACTTTTGGGAGTAATCCAGGAGAAAAAGTTCGAAAGAGTCGGCGGTTCAAAAACTCTTAAGGTTGATACGCGCATCATCGTTGCCACAAACCGTCACTTAATGGACGAAATAGCGGCCAATCGGTTCCGGACAGATCTTTTTTACCGGCTGAACGTCTTTCCAATTACTATACCGCCTTTACGAGACCGGCGTAACGACATACCGCCGCTGGTCGAACATTTTGTTGCCATGTTCACCAAGCGCATCGGTAAAACCATCGATCAAATCCCTCAGCCTGTCATGGAACGTCTCGTTGCATACGACTGGCCGGGAAATGTGCGTGAACTTAGCAACGTGATCGAGCGAGCGGTGATCACATGCCCCGGTTCGGTGCTGCGCCTCCCCAAGAGCATCGAATCTAACCTGAAGGAGTCCAATCAAGCTGCCGAGTCCAAGGAAGGTCTTATTACGCTTGAAGAGATGGAACGCCGCCACATTCTCAATGCCCTGGAAATCACTGGGTGGCGTATCAGCGGTGCTAAAGGCGCTGCCAGAATTTTGGATATAAATCCCTCCACGTTGCGAAACCGTATAAAAAAGCTGGGATTGAACAAGACCTAATTCCACCTGCACCCTTCCAAGAAAGCACGCTGTTTGTACCATTCAAATTTCGTAAAGTCGCCACATTAATTTATCATATATGGTAAATTCGCCGTATATAACGAAAAAGCCTTCCGAACATACCCGTTCCAATCCGCATCAAATAAGATTATATTCTATAGTTTTTAAATGGTTATAACTGTTTTCAGGAAAACTCCGGTGACGGCACGATTTTTGAAATAAGACTTAATGAAAGGTGTGATAAAAAATAGCAATCGGAGGAGCCTACACATGGTCGCTTTAGAGATCCTGGTTAAAATCCAGCCGGAAAAACGGTTCGAGTTCATTCAAGCATTCGAGTTGTTGACGCAATCAAACCATAAAGCGCGTGACTGCATTGAACAAACGCTTTTTGAAAAGTCGAATGAATCCAACTCGTTTCTATGGATAGAAGAGTGGAAAAACAATGAATCGCTGGAATCCTATCGCCAGACAGACAAGTTCCGATCATTATTGGGTGCCATGGAAGTACTTGGCTCCCTGATAAAGATACGGATGTTTACCTTAGCAGAGGAGTAAGCATTTATGTCTAAAAATCTTACTGTTTTAACTTTAATTTTATTGCTGGTCCTTGCAAGCCCTTTTCATTGTATCGCCCAGGAACAGAAAGGCGGTGAGGACCTGGCTGCAAAGACACAGAACCCTGTGGGAGCCATGTACAGCCTGCCATTCAAGTTTACCTTCGATTATGGCGCAGCCAACGGCGAAGCCACTTTCTTGAACATTATGCCGGTGATTCCGGTTACTGTTGGTGACTGGAACCTGATCAATCGTGTGATTATGCCACTGATCGACACGCCCGGTCTTGTTACGGGAACGCCCGAAATCCCGAATCCTGTTCCGGGCGATGGTGCCACTGGTCTCGGGGATATAAACTATTCAGTCTTTGTTTCACCGGCTGAACCAGGCACGGTCATCTGGGGTGTCGGACCTTCAATCATGATGGACACCGCCACAGATGACCAGTTGGGCTCCGGCAAATGGAGCGCCGGCCCCACAGTAGTCGTCCTTATCCAGCCCAAGCCATGGACACTTGGCCTGCTCGGCCGGCAGCTCTGGTCTTTTGCGGGTGATTCCGATCGTGCGAGCGTCAATCAACTCCTCCTTGAACCTTTCATAAATTACAACCTTGATAAAGGCTGGTACCTGATCACGGATATGATCCTTACCGCGAACTGGCAGGCGGATTCCAGTAATCGCTGGACCATACCGCTGGGCGGTGGTGTGGGTAAAATGTTTGCCATCGGCAGTCAGAAAATGAATACAAAGATTGAAGCCTATTACAATGTCGAAAAACCGGAGGGCGCTCCTGATTGGTCTATAAGCTGGACGCTCCAGTTTTTGTTCCCCAGATAAAATCGCCGACCGGTCTTAGCAGATGAATCTTAATTAATCTTAATATATGGAGGACGAAAAATGAAAAGAATGATTTCATGGAAAACACTTTTAGTGGCTGTAGTGGCCGTGTTGGGGCTGTGTTTGGCAAGCCCGGCAGCCTTTGCGGCAAAGAACAAACCCAACATCCTAATCATTTGGGGAGATGATGTTGGCTATTGGAACTTGAGCCACATCAACCGCGGCATGATGGGCTACCAAACGCCGAACATCGATCGCATCGCCAACGAGGGCCTATCGTTCACCGATTACTACGGTGAACAGAGCTGCACGGCCGGCCGGGCAGCCTTCATCACCGGCCAGATCCCGGTACGCACCGGCAATACCAAGGTCGGCATGCCGGGCGCCCCGCAGGGACTGCAAAAGGAAGATCCCACCATCGCCGAGTTGCTCAAGCCGCTTGGCTACATGACCGGCCAGTTCGGCAAGAATCATCTGGGCGATCGCAACGAATTCTTTCCGACCGTTCATGGTTTCGACGAGTTCTTCGGTAATCTCTATCACCTGAACGTCGAGGAAGAACCGGAGCTACCGGATTATCCGACCGGCAAGTTACGCGAAATGATAAAACCGCGGGGCGTGTTCAAGTGCACCGCCACGGACAAGGAGAACCCGGAAAAAGATCCGCGCTTCGGGGCCTGGGGCAACCAGGTGTGTGAAGACACTGGACCATTGACCCAGGAACGCATGAAGACGGTGGACGAGGAGTTCCTGGCCGCGACTAAGGACTTCATCCAACGCGCTCAAAAGGACGAAAAACCCTTCTTCGTTTGGTTTAACGCCACACGAATGCACGTCTTCACCCATCTCAAAGACGAGTCCAAGGGCAAGACCGGTCATGGTATCTACCCGGACGGGATGGTCGAGCATGACGGCCATGTTGGCGAACTGCTGGACCTGCTTGATGAGCTTAAAATTGCCGACAACACCATCGTAATGTACGGCACCGACAACGGGGCCGAAGTCTTTACCTGGCCCGACGGCGGGACCACCCCGTTTCATGGGGAAAAGGCGACCTGCTGGGAAGGTGGTTTCCGGGTGCCCGCCGCAGTGCGCTGGCCCGGCAAGATCCCGGCGGGCAAGGTGGTCAACGGAATCGTTTCCCACCAGGATTGGATGCCCACCCTGCTGGCTGCCGCCGGAGAATCCAACATCAAGGAAAAATTGCTCAAGGGCCATAAGGCCGGGAAAAAGAAATTTAAAGTCCACCTGGACGGGTACAACATGCTCGACTACTTCAAGAAGGGTGGCGAGGGTGACGGCCCGCGCAAGGAAATCTTCTATTTCACCGATGTCGGCGAACTGGCCGCAGTGAGATACGAGGACTACAAAGTGCACTTCATGATCCAGGAAGCGCATGGGTTCGATGTCTGGAAGAACCCCTATACCCCCCAGGCGTGGCCCTCTTTGGTAGACCTCCGTGCCGACCCCTTCGAGCGCGGTATGCATGAATCGATCGGCTACAGTTGGTGGGCAACAAAACGCATGTTCAGCATTAGCGCCGCAGCTGTGATCACAACGGAGTTCATGAAGACGTTTCTGGACTTCCCTCCACGGCAGGAGCCGGGCAGTTTCAGTGTGGACGGGATCATCCAGCAATTGGAAGCCGCAAGGGCCGCGGGGCAATAAAGGCTCGTTGGCAAGCGTCAGACGTTCAAGGACTTTCCACCGCGTCAGAAACCGGCGAAGTTCAACGTGGATGACGTCATGAAAACGATGTACAAAACGGGCGTCCATTGATCTGATCAAACGTATTTAATAAGGAATCGTTCGGGCCTTATTGTGGATTGTTTGCTCTGCCATAAGACTCTACGTCACTTGAAAATTAGGAATGTCAATCCTATTTTTGAAGGAAGGAAGAATGTTAAATGAAAAAGCGATTAACACGATTGCTATTGATGGTGCTACTGACCCTGCTTTTAGCGACGGTACCTGCTATGGTTTTTGCTGCCGATGATTTTCAGCCGCTGCTCGGCCGGTGGCAGCGCACCGACGGCGGTTATGTCATTGAGATTCGTAGTATTGCGCTGGACGGAAAAATCTCGGCCGGGTATTTTAACCCGCGCCCCATCAATGTGGAAAATGCCCAAGCTTCCATGCACAAGGAACAAATCAAGGTCGAAGTGAAGTTGCGGGATGTTGGATATCCCGGCTCAGCCTACACCCTGGTGTATGTGCCTGAAAAAGATGTGCTTTTGGGGTCCTACTTTCAGGCGGTTTCAAGACAGTATTTTGACGTTCTTTTCGTTCGGATGAAGTGAAAGGAGGTGCGATCTTTTAAATGAAACAACTATTGGAATTTTTAAAAACAACCGCTTTGGGCGGCCTTTTCGTACTGTTGCCGCTACTGCTTCTTTATCTACTTCTTTCCGAAGCGTTGGGATTGATCGTGGTATTGGCTGGACCCATCGCGGATTTGTTTCCAAAAGCGACGTTTGACGATATCAAGTATCCCGTGGTGGTGGGGCTGGGTCTTATTATGGGTGTATCTTTTCTGATCGGACTCTCCTTGCGCTCCGAGAATGGACGGCGCTTGGGTCGCTGGATCGAGCGTATGGTGTTGAACCGTCTGCCGGTCTACAAGGCCCTGAAAAGCCTGACCACCGGATTTGCGGAAGCAGGAAAGGACGGGGCGTTCAAAACAGCTGTGTTAAAGTCATCGAACGGAGAGCGTGAAATTGTTTACGTCATCGAGGATTACGGGAACGGACAACACACGGTTCTTTTGCCCTTGGCGCCCACGGCATTTTCCGGGTTTGTCAAGGTCGTCGATCGGGATCGGCTTGAAATTTTGGATGCTAATCTGGGCGATGTTTCAAGGGTTTTGAGTCATTGGGGTGTGGGGACCCGGAACCTGTTGGAAAAACATACCACCAGCACCGAATCGTCAGCTGATCTCTCAGAAGATGTTTCTGGAAAAGGAGTGAGCTCATGACCGGGGACATAATCACCAAAATGGAACTGGGCCAGATGCGTTGGCGCTTGCGCCTAGGTGTTATTGTATTTGTTATCGGTTTTCTGAGCCCCCTGTTAATCCCTCTGGTAACCGCTTCCGAACTGTCGACAAAATGGAAAGCCGTCATTTCTGGATGTCTTGCCGTGGGCATTCCCGAGCTGTTCAGTATCGCAGCCATTGCCATAATGGGCAAATCCGGCTTTAATTATATTAAAGAGCGTTTTTTCGGCTTCTTAAAGAAATACGGCCCGGCGGACAAAGTGAGCCGGACACGCTATCGTATCGGGTTGTTTATGTTTTTGCTTCCGATTTTTTTCGGCTGGCTGGCACCATATTTCCCGAATACAGTCCCAGGCTACGAGACCCACCGTTTTTTGGTGAACCTAATCGGAGATATGATGTTTGTATCCAGCCTGTTCGTTCTGGGCGGTGATTTTTGGGATAAAGTACGAGCACTGTTTGTTTACGGGGCAACGGCAAAGTTCCCTGAGTTTTCGTCTACTTGAATGAGGGAATGTTTCCTATGAAATTCTCTCATACTTATATTGCTTTTCTTAATTAAACAGTTACACAATATGTTGGGGCTTAGGGGGTTGGTGTAAAACCGGCGATATTTACAACATACAGCGTTCGGGTAATCCTGCGATATCTGCAATGAAAAAAAGCTATCAAGCGCCTGATATTTCTGTGATAACATAATACCATATCACCAAACGATAACTGTGACGATTTCTGCTATGACTGGAATTTCAAGCCTAATATCTTTAAAGATACCGTAATGCCTACTAAAAAGTTTATAGTCCAAATACTGGCAAGAGATATCCCTTGTTCCATTTCGGTTAGAAATCTTGAATTTTAAGGAATTTTCAAATTGGCACGCAAACTTGCATTTTCAGATGATTTCACAACCCCAACATATTTAATCCGACTAAAAATTTTTATTTAAGACACCTTGTTTACATTCCCAGATAGATTGTTATTTTAAGTTAATTAAAAATTATGACAGCCAAGTTTTACTTTAATCTATCGGGATAACGCTACATTGTTTGTATTAATTTAACTTGCTAATATTTTACACAGAGAGGTAAGCCAATGAAAAAAACAGGTTTCAAATTCCAAAACATTCTATTTGCAATCATTATTAGTACCATGGTTTTCGGATTTGCCATTCCGGCAACAGCGGCCGAGCCCGTTGATCAGCAGGGGCTTGTGGATAAGGCGCATGCGACTTTCCAAAGCTTCATGGTGGATTCAAACATGGCCTATTTAAAAGATCACCTGCGCGAGGCCAGAGGTCTCTTGATCGTACCGAGCATGCTAAAAGCCGGGTTTTGGGTAGGCGCATCCGGGGGCAGCGGCGTGCTCATCGTCAAAGATACGAAAACAGGGCAATGGAGCCAACCGGCGTTTTACACCTTAGGCTCAGTAAGCTTTGGACTTCAGTTCGGAGGTGAGGCCGCGGAAGTAATCATGATGGTGAGGACCCAAAAGGCTGTGGACAAGTTGCTTACATCCTCTTTCAAGCTCGGAGGGGACACCTCCATCGCCGTTGGGCCGGTGGGCGCAGGAGCCAAATCGAATGTGGTGGCCGACATATTTTCCTTTTCGCGATCCAAGGGCGCTTTTGCCGGAATCGCCCTGGATGGCGCTGTCATCTCGACCAAGGACAAATGGAACAATGCCTACTATGGAAAGGCGGTAAGTCCCGTTGATATTATTGTGAAACGCTCTGTCAGCAACCCCGGATCAAAGGCTTTGCGTACAAGCGTAGCCAAGGCTGCTGCTGGGAAATAAAATGCGAAGGTTCCAGAATACTAAATGATACTTCCATGAGACCTACCATGACGCGGACCTTTCTGGAATTGGTTAGCGATACTGAAATTGTCCCTTTGTAACATCGATAAAGGAAAAGCGTGGAATCCAAATAATCCGCGCTTTTCTTTTTTCTGGCCACCACAATATGGAGGGTCTAAAGAAAAAATAAAATAGTTGTGTGTTCTGATATAAAACACACGTTTCATGCCTAAAACAAATAGTGTGAAATCGTTTTTCAATGGAGCAAATCCATTTTACAGGGTTTGCCCTTTATGTTTGTTATAATATATCCAATAGGAATGAAATGGCCATATATTTTGTGGTTGGTAAGAAATTTGTAATTTCACTTCTCTTTGACAGCTGAATCTACTCTCACAAAAATCTGTAGAAACAGCGTGATACGCATAAAAAGAAATAACAAAATTTAAACGCGAACAAGGAGGTAAATTATGACCAAACGTTATTTGAGAGTATTATTTATTTTGATGATCAGCACCCTGTTGATCAGTTGTGGCGGCAAAAAAGTTATGAAAACCGCGCCGTCTTTTGAGCCCTACAAATTTAACGCAAATCAGTATGTACCCAAGGTTGACAATTTTGTGGTGATCCTGGACACGTCTTCTTCAATGGCTGATAAATATGCGAAAAAAGAAAAGGCCAAAATCG
>JAFCZV010000436.1 GCA_019314155.1 Deltaproteobacteria bacterium | reverse complement strand
ACTTCAGTTGCCCACCCCCCACAACACCCTCAAAATGCTTTCTTTGGTAGATTCGGTTATTATTGCAGGATCTTATGAAAGGTTTTTTGTTAAAAAAGATGCTCAATACGCTGAGCTCCTATGAGATGCAGCAATCATAAATACGATTTGCTCTTGTTCATTAATTTCATAGAAAAAACGCCATGACCCAACGCGATACCGCCAGGTGTCGGGCTTAACGTCTTTAAGTTTTTTGATATTCGACCCAAAATGGGGATGGTTCTGCAGCTGAGGATAGACGAACTCTTGCAGTTTGCGAGCAAGCCTTGTTTGGCCCGACATGACAATATGCTGCAAATCTTTCTGAAACCGTTCAGTTTCGAAAATTCGATATTTATTCAACGAAGCGTCCCTTTAGATTGCGCGCTTCATTTGAGCCTTCCTTAATCCGTCTCAATAGGTTTTGATTGGAAAGGATCTCCGCCATTTCAGCATCATCAACAAACTGCTGCTCCCGGATCTTGTTTAATGCTGCGGTTTCAATAAGGTTGGAAAGAGAACGGTTTTCAGCTTTTGCCATTTCAAGGAAGATATTATAAATTTCGTCTTTTAATCGTAATGTTACAGTCTTAGACAATTTGGCACCTTAATTCTATTGTATTCGTTTGTATTCTAATCCGATTGCTGGTAAGTGTCAACCCAAAAAACATTTTCATCACGAAAATGTTAAAAGAAGTATAGCCATTCACTAAGGCCGGGGAGCTGGAAGGCTGAGAGGGTTCTATCGCAGAAAATCAAACCAATTTTATTAAATCATACCTTCGCCAAACATTGAATCAACATTATTTGGCCCGGCAAGCTACTTCTTAACCGATTATTAATGGTGGATATCGGTGTATAGTATTAGTAAGTGAGGGTGGAAAGCGGATTAACACAAATAACCGCTGATTAATGTTGACTTTCTGGATATAATTGAAAACCCGCCAGATGAAAATGATAATCAAAAGTGAATACCCTTTTGATCTTTCTTTTTTTCATGAGAACGAATGAAACACAGTCAGTAAAGCTGAGGCGATGGTCTGAGTATTTTTCGAAAAAACCAATTGCCTTCAACTCCTCTTCTAGGCTGGGCCGGAGGATATTAAGCAATTCAGAAGCATAGATATTTCTTGCCCTTTGAGCCGCAAAACTGTAACCAGCTCGACGACCAAGCAGGGTAAATGTTTCATTCAGGACAAAATTGCTCGTCACACAAGTTTCGCTTTTTTTTCGAATTGAATCCCAGAAAGCATTGGCCTGGTGATGATACTGATCCTTTGAGAGATGACGGGCCAGGAATGCGCCGGTATCAATATAGATCACAGTTAATCTCCATATAAATATTTGTCATGATTTTGTGCCAGATCGATCTCTGTGTTGTCTTCATATACGGCATTATCGGTCAAAAACGGATCATCATTCATCACTGCGGTGTCGGCCCTAAGGGCTCTTTCAAGGGACTCACGGATGAAACCCCCTAAAGATATACCTGTCGAGCTTGCTCGCTTGCAAGCACGGTTTTTCAAATCTTCGGGTATCATAACAGTTGTACGTTTCATAGTGCACTCCTTATCTAATACATATACATATTAGTGCCGCCATAACTCAATGTCAAGGGCGAATTGTATTAATGTAAATGGGGTCACCCATTAAAGGGCAGTAAATTCAGTCTTGATGAATTGCCGCAGCTGATCAACGTGCTCAAAGGTAATATGAGCCTGGTGGGTCCAAGGCCTTGTCTCCCGTATGAGTACGAGGTTTATAAGGATTGGCACAAGAAACGGACCAGCGTTCGTCCCGGGATTACCGGTTTATGGCAAGTGGCCGGGAGAAGCGAGGTGTTGTTTGAGGATATGATTCTGCTGGATCTGTATTACATCTATAACCGCGGACTCCCCCTGGATTTAAGTATATTGAACGAAACCATATTTGTGGTGTTGGGAAAGCGCGGCGCATACTAAGATCTGAGTAATTTATTAAGGTTTGCTGAAACCTTGGCCGGTTTTACCCTCCATGCCTTGCATCTCCTTTTGCAACCTACCCAGAGAGTTGAACTCATCAGAACGAAAAGCAGCAATGTGGGTGCTGCGCCGAAGTGTAACAACATCCAACTCAAACCGATTAAAGGCAGAAGACTCCAGCGTATCACCGCCCGAACCGTTTCGTGGTCGGCAATAACGTTTGCCACCGGAGGCGAGTACCGGTAGTAGGTATTCACAAAAGCACGGCCGATTCTATGGGGCATAAGATAAAGATCTCTGAACCTTCGAAGAAGCTGGACATGTTTTTCAAATTTTGACCCAAACGCCGCGGTAGCGATGAAACATCCCATAACGTTACCAGTACTTGCAACGCCATCCGTGTAAGTTGTCTCTTCTGATGCTCCAGAGTTACCGATTGACCGTCATGGTTAAAGGTGGTGTGTTCCGAGTAGTTATACCATCCGTTAATGGTGTCGTATTTAAAGAAGGTGTCCGACGCGAAAACTTCTCCGGAAAAATAGATTTTCAATGTGGCGATGCTTCCGGGCTGGTTTACCTTTAGCCGGTAGGAAAACAGGCCGAAGATAAGATCCGCCGGCCTGTTGGCCGTGTCGGCGATAGTCTCCGGATCGATCACTCCCATGGCTTCTATTTCGCTGATGGAAGCTGAAATCTTTTCAACGCCGATGTATGCAGAGCCATCTTCTGTTTGAACGCATTTGATGATTTCCGGCTGGTCGTTGTCCGGTATGCCGTCTAAGTTGAAATCGACGGTGTCGTCAACTTCGTTAACATCCGGAATGCCGTTTGAATTAAGATCCTCGACCAGAGAATAGGTGGTGAACTCAACAGTGTCGGACCAGTCAGAGGGCTCGAAATAGACGTCGTAGAATCGAACGCGCACATAATATGTTTGATTTGATGTTAGTATCATATGCGGTACGGGAAATACGGTCAGATGGCTGTCGCTGGTAATATCGACAACCAGGGTGGAGAAATCGCTTTGATCGCTGATCTGCCAATGGCTTTGCCTGTGAGCATTGTCGTTGGGATCCGAAAATGGGTCTGTTGTTATATTCAGGGGTTCATCGACGCCGTATTGGCCGTTATCCGGATATACAATGACCGGGGCATTCGAAGGAAGATTCGATGCCGGGACATCGACAATGGTCACCACTTTCGTCGCAGTCATTGTCGTGTTACCGACCGTGTAACCGGCCTGGATGGTCACCGGAACGTCGTTGGAAACCTCTGAAGTCGCAAGGGTGCCATTGCTGCTGACAACAGCATATTCGGAATTGCTGCTCCAGCTGGCATTGCTTGTTACCGTCTGCGCACTTCCGTCACTGAAGTTGGCTGTGGCCGTATAATCTACACTTCTGTTTTCGATGACTTGATCGTCACCATTTATGGTTATACCGGTCAGCGTCGGGGCCGATGGGGACCGATACGAAACTTCATTGGAATAGCCGCTTTCATTGCCTTCCGTGTCATAAGCAGTGAGGACAAAAAAAGAGGTTTCCGTATCACTCAGTCCCTGTATCGTGTATTCGGGATTCGCTGAATCGGCAAGCTCGGCAAGGGTGATTTTGATCGGCGAGTTCCCTTGGTCAGCATCGGTGCCGTTGTATGGTGCGCCCGATGAACCGGTCTTATAGTAAATATAGTAGCCGTCGATATCAGGTTCGGTATTGGCGCTCCACGCCAGGGTAACATCAGCTGCATATATGGCAGGTTGGGGGAAAAAGATTAAGGCAGATAGTATAAATGTGAAAGTACAAAAGGTTATATCGAAT
>JAFCZV010000435.1 GCA_019314155.1 Deltaproteobacteria bacterium | reverse complement strand
CCCAATGACGATTTGCGCAAATTTCGGTGAAGAGATTAACCAATGCAGATTCCGGATTTCAATAGCTTCCAGATCTCCGGGGCCACCGATACGCATGGGCTCTTTTTGCATGATTTTTTTCGGCAAGGGCTTGATAAAATCGACCATATATCCGTCCCGATTCACCGCCCGAAAGTCTCCTGAACGGACAGCCTCAAAAGAACGGTCTGCTTTGCGAATGATACCGAGCAGGCCGTCAGGTTTACTGTCAGAATCCGTGACCAGCGTAAGTTTACGCCGCATACCCCATAAAATATCCACATCTTTGGTCGACATCATGGGACTGTCGAAAAAAACACCTGCCGCAGCTTCATAGGCATACATTGCGTTAGTACCGATTACGATAACATTGTTACCTAAGATATTGTGCTGATCCAGCACCCTTAAAATGCCGGTTACAGTTCTGGGGACCCTTTGGATCAGGGCGGCCTTACAGAACCGGGATTGTTCTTTAAGACGATCTTGCAAGGCAGACAAACGGTTTTTGGCCTGCTGCTTGGCCAATCGAAAATCAGTCAGAATTTTCTCTGTTTTCGGCGAGCGTGGCCCCAGGCTTTTTCCATAACCATAGCGGTCATGCGATCTGAAGAGATATTCCCGGCCTTTTGCCTTCTTCCAATGCATGCCGCCCTTGTAGGATCGATTTTTGTGAAGCGTGGCTGCAAAAGCATCGTATAGCTGAACAGTATCAATGAAAACACGACGCTGATTGTCACTCATCTCCCTGTAAAACATAAGATTTTCCTTCAATACGCTGTTGACTGGTTATTGAAGGAAAACCGAAAAAAGATTGATTTGAATTTTATTTGAAACTCAAGAAAAAGTTTTCCTTCAAAATGCAGATAAGTGTATGTTGAAGGAAAACACAATTGTTGTCAAGCGGTTAATGATTGCCGGGTGTCCTTTAATAAGGTTGAAGAGCTGGCTGATGAAAGTGGTGTCAGCCTTGGCCAAGCCTCAAATGTAAAAAAGATACTACAGGATCGGGAGCTTCTCTCAGGGAAAAAGGGTGGACTCAGCCTGGAACAACCGATTTCACTACTGCGGCAATGGACTGAAAATTACGACTATCGAAAAAATTGGATTCGAGAATAGATTATAATCAAATAGCCGTTAACGCTGCATACTCGGTTTTGATAGAAATTGTCAGGGTTCTTGTTGAATATCGGGACAATATTGTCTTAATTGGTGGTTGGGTCCCGCAATTTCTTTTTCAAAACATTTATTATTGTTTCAATAATCTGAAAGAGGTTTTTAAAAGCAGGGTGGTTGATAATGTCCACTCGCTGCACACCGGCACGATTCCGTTGCTGCAAAAAATGAAAGGGGTTTGCACAGAATGCTGTGCAAACCCCTTTTGTGGTTGTGAAATAGCCCTCCCAATGCCATTCATTTAATTCCTTAATCCAACATAGTAACACAACAATTTACTTAAAAATTTTAAGATCTTACAATAAAATCAAATTGAACTTGTCGGTTTATTTCCGTGCAAATTTAAAAGTTGTCCGATTTTGGCATGAAAATTGAATTCTATATCGAACAAGATTAAAAGAGAGAAGACCATCCTGAAGGGCGATAGGGACCTGCTATCGTATAAACAATTTAAAATTGGAGCCGCTATTAACAAAAGATAAGGAATAGGATGTTGAAAAACGGAAACGGCAGGTCTTTATCTTGCAGGGGTTACTAGGGATCGGATATGAAAGGGCTGTTCGACTTCTGCACACGTTCGGCTGTGTGGAGGGGGTCATTTCCGCAAGCAGTGAGGAATTGCAGGTGGTAGAAGGCATTGGCAAAAAGATTGCCGACAAAATCAGATGGGTGGTCGGCGAAAAGATTATGCCCTAAGATAATAATGTGCCTGTATTCCATACTCTAAAGCGAATGGAGAACTTTGAGGGGTTTCGAAACATGTTAAAACAACAATTGCACTCTCATTTCGGTTTCGATTCATTTTTGAAAGGTCAAAAAGACGTCATCCAAAATATCCTGGATGGGCAATCCGTGGCAGCCATCTTTCCGACCGGTGCGGGCAAATCACTTTGCTATCAGTTACCGGCCATGATGCTCCCCGGTATGACACTGGTGGTATCTCCCTTGTTGTCCTTGATGAAAGATCAACTCGATTTTTTACTGGAAAGCAATGTCCCTGCCGCGCGTTTGGATTCAACCCTTCAAAAAAACGAATATAATGCGGTTCTCGAAAGAGCCAAAAATAATGAATTAAAAATTCTGATGATTTCGGTCGAACGGTTTAAAAATGAACGATTTCGCTTCCATCTGGAAAAGATGAACGTTACCCTGTTGGTTGTTGACGAAGCGCATTGCATCTCCGAGTGGGGGCATAATTTTCGACCGGAATATCTGAAACTACCTGATTATCAAAAGGAATTCAAAATTGAGCAAACGCTGTTGCTCACCGCGACCGCTACTGAGCGAGTAATCGACGACATGTGCGCTAAATTCAATATTCTTAAAGACCATGTATTTGTTACCGGCTTTTATCGCGAGAATCTCTTTCTGCAAATAACGCCAATAGCCACACCTGA
>JAFCZV010000434.1 GCA_019314155.1 Deltaproteobacteria bacterium | reverse complement strand
TTTTCTTTTGGTAATTTGATCTCCGGGAATGAAATAATGCGCCAGAAACAGTGTAATAAAGGGTTGAAAATTGACCAGCAAGGTTCCACGGGAAGCGTTGCTTTTGCTGAGTCCAAGATAAAAAAGTGACAGCTGCACGGTAAACAGAATGGAGATAATCAGCAATTTCTGAAGCTGACCCGCTCTGATATTAAAAGATCTTCCTGTAATCAGGGCCCAAACAAAAATCGTTACGGAGGCGATACTAAAACGGAGGCCGGCGGTGGTAAAAACCCCTAAACCTGAAAGACTGATTTTTATCGCAACGGCATTTGCACCGAAAAGGGTGCACAGACATACCGTAAAAATGCCTGCAAGAAGAGAAAGTTCCTGATTTTGGGGAGTAGGGTCGATCACGCTTTAGTCTATCCGAACCGTTTCCCCGGGGTTGGGGACAAATGCCGAGAAGCCTTCATTTTGCAAATGCTGTGCAAATGCAATCGACTGGTCTTCTTCGCCATGGACGACGGCAATTTTTTTAATGCGCAAATTTGATTTCCTAAGAAAGCGGACCATTTCGTCTCTATCTCCATGTGCACTGAATCCCCCCAGTTTTCTGACCCTTGCTTTCAACGGATAAACTTTATTCATAAATTTCAGCATCGGCGGTGATCCCTTTCTGCCGGATTGCTCATACGCCAGACCCTGTTCGAGGATGCGACGGCCAAGGGTATTTTGTGCCATATAGCCGACGATGAGGATGGTATGACGGGGGTTGTGGATTTTATGACGCAGGTGATGAAGGACACGACCGGCTTCACACATCCCCGATGCCGCAATGACAATATGGGGTTTTTCTTCCCGGTTGAGGGCCATCGATTCTTCCACCGAACCGACAAAATGAACCTGGTCAAAATAGAACGGGTTGTGTCCTTTTTGTAAAAATGTTTCATGGGTTTCGAGGTCATACACTTCAGGGTGTTCACCAAAAACCCGTGTAATGTTCGTCGCCAGCGGGCTGTCCACAAATACCGGAATCCGAGAGACCTCCTTGTCGTTATACAGTTCATGAAGTACATATAAAAGTTCCTGGGTACGGCCATAGGCAAACGCAGGAATAATGACGGAGCCGCCCCGTTCAACTGCCTCGTCGAGAATCGTTTTTAATCCTTTTTTGAGATCCTTGATTGGTTCATGAAAGCGGTTGCCATATGTACTTTCCATGATCATAAGATCGATGTCTTGATCGGTTCCCTCGAAATTAAGCGCAGGATCTTTAATGATTGGTTTGTCGAATCTGCCGATGTCGCCGGTGTAACAAACGGTGTACCACCGGCCGTTATTTCGGACCTTGATCATGGATAGGGCCGACCCTAAAATATGACCGGCTTCGTAAAACGTGCAGGTTGCATTTTCTCCGATGGTCGCTGTGCTGCGATACGGATATCCTTCAAAAGACTCCAGGGCATCTTCCGCATCTTCCATGCTGTAGAGCGGAACAACCGCTTCGATATGGTATTTCTGGATAATTTCATCAATTTTTTCGGTATCGATTTGATGCTTACCTTTTTTCAGCTGTTTTTTAATGTCATTCAGAGCCCTTTTTGAAATGTTCTTTTTTGATCCGGTAGTTTTCATTTTAGATAAAAAGGATCGGACGGTTTTGTAATTCAGGTAATCTGCGTCGGATTCCTGTATGTGCGCTGAATCCAGTAAGAGATATTTACAGGCATCTCTGGTGACCCGGGTACAGACGACTCGACCGGAAAAATTGTTTTTCGTCAGCAAAGGGATGCGGCCGGAATGGTCGATATGCGCGTGTGAAAGTACCACATTGGTGATGGTTTGGGCGTCAAAGGGGAGGGTTCTGTTTTTTTCGTTGGTCTCTTTTCGGCGTCCCTGAAACAATCCGCAGTCCATCAGTATGCGGTCGTTTCCGGTTTCCAAAAGGTGCATAGACCCGGTAACCTCCCGTACGGCCCCGTAAAATGTTATTTGCATTGCATACTATCCTTCCTGGGAAAAAGGTTGAACGGTTGATGATCTACGGGAACATATGGGAACGGCACCTGAGTGTCAAGGTTAAAAGCACAGTTGCGTCGGCCGGTGTCAGATGTTAACCACTTGAATTTACGTCATATTCTAACCCGTCTGAGATTCCCGGACTTGTTTCAAAAGAATGGAGGGGGCTTTAACTTAGGGCACAAGCAGTTTGAACCCCAATGGAGAATCGAGAATCCGAACGCCTGTTGTGTTAATGAATATTTCATAAATCTTTTCCTTTCAATAGGGTGGGACTTGATGTCGGCCGGCAACGGGTTCTTTGGGGGGGTAATCATATAATCTAAAAAAAAAATCCATATTTCCATTTTTTCATTGAAATTTTTTTATTTATTTAGCATAAGTACTATCTTATTTCAATGTAATCCGCTTTTTCAAAGAATATACTCCCCCAATAAGCGAAAAACGCTCCAGGGGGCATGGAAATCATCAATAAAATATACTATAAATTCAATTTATTGTTTATTTACGAGGAGGAAGAGGATGTACAGAATACAAGTGGGGATACTTTGTTTGGTGATGGTTTTTGTTTTTGGATTGGCGCTTAACGT
>JAFCZV010000433.1 GCA_019314155.1 Deltaproteobacteria bacterium | reverse complement strand
TTAACACTTTTGCTTGCCGCAGAACCTTGTGCTTCGGCGACAAGTTTTTCGGTTTCAGCAGCAGCGGCAGCTTCAGCATCGGGATCACTTGGAGAAAAATAATTAAAATAGATGTCGGTGTCCGGTGCTGCCAATGCGATACAGATAGCCCTGCCAATTCCTCTCGACCCCCCAGTAACGACAACAATACGTTGTTTTTGTTCCGTCATGATTACCTCGCAAACAGTATGTCTGCAATCAGATCCATGTCATTTATGACATTTAGACTGCTGCAAACCAGTTGGTTATAGGAATGGGTTTCCATGAACTCATGGGCCGTCTTTTGATCAAATACACCGGAGCCCATCAGTATTTTAAGCGCGTTTTGGGAAACAAGCTGTGCGACTTCGTCTGCAAAAATCCTCGACATGGCTTTGAACTTTTCGGCTTCATGGCTACCGTCTTTTGAGAGGGAAACCGCTTTGCGCGCCAAACTTGCTCCAACCTCTACATGGGTCATCATATCGGCCAGTAAGAACATGACATGCTGCTTGCGGGTCAGCCGATTGTCATGAGCCAACATGATGGTATCATTTAAAACACCGGCTGCAAGCCCGTAGAGCCGACACCCGGCATTGTGTATATCGCTATCCGGCTTTTCCATTTCCCGGGAAATGGATTGGTAAAAATCGCCCTTTGACTTGCGCGTTTCTTTCCATCGAAACGTGCTGATGATGCTCTGTTGAATTTCGCTTGTCCCTTCATAAATACAAGTGATCTTTACATCGCGCTTGATCTTTTCCACTTCAAATTCTGTTATATAACCATAACCGCCAAGGGCCTGGATGGCATCGTTGGCAGCCTTGTCGGCAGCCTCGGTGGCAAACAACTTGGCAATGGAGCCTTCCACATGAAGTTCAGATTCGCCCGAATCGATTCTGAGGGCAATTTCGTCTATATATGCCTTTGCTGCTTCGAATCTTACGGCATGGGGGACGATTAGTTTGTGGGAGTAGCCTTGTTTTTCGGAAAGCGGAGACCCGAACTGTATGCGTTCTTTGGCATATGGGATCACAATCTCAAGTGCCGCTTGGCCGGCACCCAGTCCCATGGCGGCTACCATAAGCCGGGTATATCCAAAAACCTTACCGGCATGCTTCATCCCCATACCGGCCACACCCCCAACGAGATTGTCAATCGGAACAAAAACGTCCGTGAAAGATAGCGGAGAGGTGTTCGAAGCCCGGATGCCGTGTTTCTCTTCTCCCTTGCCCTGAACAAACCCTGGTGTTCCCTTTTCCACAACAAAAAATGCAGGTCCTTCCGGGGTTTTGGCCAGAAGGGTAATAAAATCGGCATATCCTCCGGTGGAGATAAATTGCTTTGTACCGTTAATGATATACCCTGTGACTTCACCGTCATCATTCTGTACCGGTTCGGCCTTGGTCTTTAATGCCGCAAGATTACTGCCGGCACCGGCTTCGGTGACCGCATAGGCCACAAGGGAATTTCCTTCTGCAATTCTGCCAAGCCATTTAGATTTCTGTTCCTCGGTACCGCCGACAATGATGGGTTCGGAACCGAGCTGAACGGCAAAAAAAGCTGTGCCGATTCCCAAGCATATCTTACACATTTCAAGAATGACTTCACAGCAGTCCCGGGTACCGCCGCCCATCCCGCCATAGGCTTCAGAGATAAATAGGAGCTGTAGTCCGATGTCCGATCCCAGTATTTCGCGGATGGTCTCTTCCGGGAAGAATTCATTTTTATCATATTCAAGAATTTTTTCGCGAGTAAGGAGGCGGGTCTTAAGCTGTCTGACCGTATCTATGACCATCTGTCTTAGTTCGGGATCCAATCCTTTGAGTACGGGTCCTCTTTCGCTCGCAGATTCTGTCATCAATATCATCCTTTTTTTTTGTCCGGTTTCAGGTATAAAGCTATCGCTATCGATAATTTAGCCAAGGAATACATGATTCGGGAAATATAAAATCACCGTAATGAGGACGGCAGATTAGACGCTGAATTGCAGTTTCCCGGTGAATCTGTCAATTGCACAATTTGACTTAAATTTGTATCGTTTTGGTGCCGTTATGAGTAATATTAATGCATAACCATTTGAAATTGATGTAAATATAATTCATGGTTAATGACTTGGTTTGCGTTTGCGGTTCTAGTAATTTAAACAAAATTGATTGTCAAGGATTTTTCATAACAAAAAAGAATCGACTGTTTTATCTTGACTCATCTTTCGTTTTTTTGTATCAAAAAGCTTTATTAATTGAGGGATCGTCTAACGGCAGGACGACGGGTTCTGGCCCCGTTAATCCAGGTTCGAATCCTGGTCCCTCAGCCAAGTAATATCAAGGGGTTACGGGAATCAATCCGTAACCCTTTTTATTTTTTCTAACCTATTGCTAACATGAAGCGCAAATTTGATTACGCTTTAGGATAAATATTACGTCACAAACTTGATGTAAATCCCAGAAAAAAAGGGTGTTCAAAGGTATTTTTTAACGCTTAGAAATAGAAGGTATATTATTTAGAAAAAACCCATTTTGTTTGCCATTTGGAAATCCTTGGCCTTTTAAGAAAAGATAAATGAGGTTTGGG
>JAFCZV010000432.1 GCA_019314155.1 Deltaproteobacteria bacterium | reverse complement strand
GCCTTTCAGGCACCCAAAGATATTCCGGCTTCGGTGGTCGATTCCAGCGCTGCAGCCGGTGTGGTGGGAAGCCGTCTGGCCGAATCCAGGTGGACCCTCACCAAGACCAGAGAAATTCCCGAAGAAGTGGACGTCCGCGGTGAGCCGCCTCGGGTCGGCGTTTTTGTCTGTCGCTGTGGTACCAATATTGCGGGGACCGTCGATGTTCCCGACGTGGTGGAATTTGCAAAGACCCTGCCCGGTGTTGTCTATGTTGAGGAAAATATGTTCAGTTGCTCCCAGGACACTCAGGAGAAAATGACCGAGGTCATCAAAGAGCATCGGCTGAACCGGGTGGTTGTTGCCGCCTGCACACCCAAAACGCACGAACCGCTGTTTCAAGAGACGTTAATCAACGCCGGTGTCAATAAATACCTGTTCGAAATGGCCAACATCCGCAACCAGTGCTCCTGGGTCCATAAAGATGATCCTGAAGAAGCCACGAGAAAATCCAAAGATATGGTCAACATGGGCGTGGCCAAAGCGGCTTTGCTCCAGCCCCTGACAGAATCGACCATGGCGGTCACCCAGTCGGCTCTGGTGATCGGGGGCGGCGTCGCCGGGATGGCTGCGGCCAAAAACATGTCGGAACAGGGGTATCAGACATTTTTGCTCGAAAAATCGGATGTTCTCGGCGGCCAGGCGCGGAATCTTCATGAAACCTGGCGCGGCGAAGATATTCAGGGATATTTGAAAGGCTTGATCGATACGGTGGAGTCCAATCCGGCCATTGACATTCTTCTGGATGCACGCATTACGCAGGTGGACGGGTTTGTGGGGAATTTTAAGACCACCGTCACCAGCAATGGCAATACCAGGGTCCTTGAGCACGGCGTGACCCTCATCGCTTCAGGCGCTTCGGAGTTTAAGACCGACCAATATTTATACGGGCAAGATTCCCGAGTGGTTACCGGACTGGAGTTGCAGCAGCGGTTTGTCGACAACGATCCATCCATCGCTCAATTCAACACGGCGGTATTTATCCAGTGTGTCGGTTCCCGCATACCGGATCGGCCTTATTGTTCCAAAGTGTGCTGTACCCAATCCATCAAAAGTGCTTTGAAGCTTAAAGAGATCAATTCGGGTATGGACATTTTTATCCTTTACAGGGATTTGCGTCCGTATGGTCTGCGGGAAGATCTCTATCGACAGGCCCGGGGTGCCGGTATTGTATTCGTCCGTTATGATTCTGACAAAGGCATGACCGCAGTCTCCGAGGATGATGTACTTAAGATATCCTTCACCGACCGGGTCCTTGGAAGAACCATGGACATAAATCCCGATCTTTTGGTTCTGGCTTCCGCCATTGTTCCCGACTCCGAAAGCCGTTTGCCTCAGCTGTATAAAGTTCCACTGAATAACGACGGCTTTTTTGCCGAAGCGCATGTCAAACTCCGGCCGGTGGATTTCGCCACGGACGGTGTTTTTGTGTGTGGGCTGGCCCACGCCCCCAAGACCATCGATGAATCCATAACACAGGCTCAGGCCGCAACCGCAAGGGCTGTTACGGTTCTGGCCATGAAAAACGTCAAACTCGGCGGTATCATCACGCATATCCAACCCGAGTTATGTTCCGGATGTTTGGGCTGCATCAATGTCTGCCCCTTTGGCGCCATTACCTTTAAAGATGAAGCGTTTGTGGCTGAAGTGAATCCGGCCCTGTGCAAAGGGTGCGGCGCCTGCTCGGCGGTGTGCCCGTCCGAAGCTCCGGCTTTGATGGGGTTTGACAACAATCAACTGTATGCCCAGATCAAGAGTGCACTAAGTATATAAATACAGGTTACAGGGCTCAGGGATCAGGTGCCAGAGCTCAGAAAAAAACATTATTCATGGGGGCGATTTGACACATAAAAACTCCCCGATCCCTCAGTTAATTTAAATCCGGTCAAGAGCAGCATGAAAATAACAACTGACCCCCGACCCCTGATATCTGATCCCTGACTTCTGACCCCTGTTACCATTATGATCATCGATTTTCATACGCACATTTTTCCGAGAGCCATCCGTGACAACAGGGAAAAGTATTTCCCTTCAGAACCTGCCTTTAAACTTTTATACGATTCACCCAAATCAAAATTAGTCGGGGTAAAAAAAATCATTGCCGCAATGGACGAGCAAGGTGTTGATAAGTCCGTTGTTTTTGGTTTTCCCTGGACGAATAAAACCGTATTTCAACGCCACAACGATTATATCATGGAAGCTGTGGAAAGATATCCTGACCGCCTGATCGGTTTGTGCTGTTTCGATCCGTTGAACAGCGCCGCTGTTTCCGAAGCCGTCCGGTGCTTGGAGGGCGGTCTCTCAGGGATCGGTGAAATCGCTTTTTATGAATCCGGCATTGATGATGCTGTTCTCGACAAGCTCACCCCCCTGATGGAGATCTGCCTGGATAAAGACCTTTTGTTTTTGATCCACACCAATGAGCCGGTGGGGCATATGTATCCCGGCAAGACACCCAATACCCTCAGGCAGATTTACAACCTGGTTACTCGATTTTCCAACAATAAAATCATTCTGGCCCATTGGGGCGGCGGCATCTTTTTTTACAATCTT
>JAFCZV010000431.1 GCA_019314155.1 Deltaproteobacteria bacterium | reverse complement strand
GATCTACTTTTTCATAATGATGTGAAACTATATCACGTAATTTCATAATCTTATTCCATTCGATCTCCGTATAATTTTTTAAAATAGAGTTATCCACCTTATTGATTTTTTTAAGCAGTTCACCGACAACTTGAAGTCGCATAGCAATTGCATCGAGTATAAGAACCCCGTCTTCACTCGAAACAAGATCATCTGCACTATTTATCTTGAAAAAGAAAAAGAATAGGGGACGAGGGGACGTTGTTACATTATGAAGTTATTGCCAGATATTCGCCTTTGGGTCATAGGGGACGTTGATGCAGAACGTGTACAGCTCCGCTTTCACAAGTAAGCTCCGGGACGTAGGTAAAAAAATAAGTTTCTATTCTTCCACCAAATCCGGGTGATTTTTACAAATCCAATCTTCAACATCTTGGCGGGGATGAAAGGGAACAAACAGGGTACAAAATAGAAATGATATGCGATAAAGCGATGAATTTAGGGTTGCAGGTTGACGCTGAGATTCTGGATAAATTCCTCGAATGTGATAAAGACGTAGCGTTTGAACTGATCCTCATTCAGCCCTGGAAAAGCAGATGATGGACGCTGCTCTGCCACCCACAGAACACCTTCGGAACTTGGAGATTCAAAATAAAGGCTAAGGTTTTTGACGAATGTTTGGAACCAGGCTGGGTACTTTTGGGAGAGATCTTCAAACCCGACCATAATATCTGGTTTTATCCGGCTGCATCCGGTTACGACATCAAAAATATAATAAAGATCCTTGGCCATTTTTTTACGGTCTTTACGGCGCGTAAAGACTAAGCCCTTATGAAATATGTATGCCGAGGGAGTTGGAACCTTGACTTTCAAAGCAGACATGTCTCCCACAGAAACAGTATCATCAATTGTCACTTCAATCACGTTTTCAATTACAATGGATATGAACCGGAGAGCTTCGGCATGGAGACCATTTTGAACTTTCAAAACAAGGTCAGGCCTCGAACCTTTTTGCTCGGTTAAGAATTCGATTTCGACATCCAACCCGTCGATGTTTCCCTCGTAATGAATAAGAGGGGGGATATCTCTGCTTTTGAAGATCGCTTCAAAGCCTGCCTCTACCAGTAATTGATCGACCGTCTTTGAACCGATTACCGGAACCTGAGTCTTCACCATAAAATCGATGTCCCGGGTACGTATAGGCTCATGCGCTTTATCTCCCAGGAGATAGCGGTAATAAAGGAACGGCGCCCAGCCCCCGCCGATCACAATCACCGAAAGGTAATCTTTGAGTATTCGGAGAGTTTTGAGAAATCCAGAGATAAACGGGTCATTCATGACGAGCCCGACTTTGCAAAGATGTTCTTAAGTTTCTTATTAAATAAATGCTCCGCCTGCTCCAGCCCCCTGATGGGGTATCCATGCAGATCCAGGTAAAGCTGAACGTCCGATACAACCCGGAGCTTTTTTACTGTCCGACTGTCGTAAAAAACGGAATGCTTGTAATAGGGGAGCATCAAGACAAGATTTGCCCCTTGTTCGGCTTTGTTAAGCTTCAACTGTTTTTTAAAATAAGCGAGGGCCTTTTCATTACCGACATAAATATGAACTTCTTGAAAAACGGCATACGGGGCAACCAGATTGGCGCCGGCCTGGACACTGAGGGCGTAATCAATGCTATCGGGAAGTTCTAAACTGCGAAGTCTCTCCAAAATCTCAGCAGAATTTGCGGCCATAAAAAAATAACCGAATTTTCTATTTTTTCTAAGGTTATAATTTCTGACCCAATCGTCCAGAATGCCTTCCGGATCTCGGAGTTTCAATTTGGAATTTACCCGTGTAATATAATTTCGGTCTTCAAGTTCCCTGGCCATACGCGAAATGTATCCCGGGTTGAGACGGGTCGCTTCAGCTAATTCCCGAACACCCCACAGATGTTCGCCCCCTTTAAGAATAGCCCGGAGGATGAGGCTCGCTTTATCTGAAAACGGGTTTCTACCCTTTCTTTCCTCAGGGAATTTATTCGAAAAACCGATTTTTTCGACGTAGAAGCTCTTATATTTTATGAAGACATTGCCGGACAGGTCCATGAAACAGATACCTTCATCCTGGCACATGCTCCGCCGCTTGGGACTCAAATAGCGCGCAACCAGAACAGGCACGACATCGTTATGATTACCGGCTGCGGCCTTGAGTTTGACAACCTTATTTTTGAACACAGGGAGGCTATTCTGGGCCGCTGCTTCAATTATCAACCGGAAACTCAGGCCCTCATACTCAACTCGAACGACAAGATCAGAGGAACCGGGTATGCCTGACATCGATTCCAAGTTTATGTCGAGTTCCAGCCCTTTTAGGGGAAGAAGCTGCCTTAGGGAACGTTTCAGTTCTTTTATGATTTGTTGTTCAGAGTTCATGTTGTCTATTTGTTCCTTGTTGTCCAACTGGGCAACAGTGTGCCTATAGGCAACAGGGGACGTTGTTACATTATGAAGTTATGCCAGTTTTGAACTTTCAAATCGGAAAACATTTCGAAATCGGAGGTATTCCGTGTCACCAGAACCAAGCCGTTAACCTTGGCGATGGCTGCAATCTGGCTATCTACATAAGGTGGTACTTGCCCCTGTGCAGCTAACCTGGCCCGTTCTTCAGCATGCCACCTAGCGGCGCGTTCATCATAGGGGAGAATGACCAGAAGATCTTGGGGACGGGCTTGACTACGTTGACAAAGGCATTGGAATTGTAGATTGAAAATTGAAAATTGAAAAGTTATGGGTGAATGAATAGTGAATATTGAAAAACCGAAAATCTTCGTCTCTCGCCCCAGTTATAGAGATTGAATATTGAAAATTGAAAATAGCGCGGGCGCTGGTCTTAGTTCTTGGTTCTTTGTTCGTAACTACTCAGGTATTTAGGTTGAAGACTGAAGGCTGAAGTATATCACGATAAACCAATACTGCTACCTCGTCAGCCAGCTCAAATGCCCTAAGTTTTGTGTGATCGCGCATGATTTGTCCCTAAAAGCCTTCAACCTTCAGTCTATCCACCTGAGTAGTTGCCTTTGTTCTTGGTCCCGATATTTCAACGGGGCCTTGTGACCCTGTGGGCTCCAATAGGGATGTTATTCAACCCAGTTTTCCAGATGTAGACCAACAATTCTTTCAAATTCTTTGGTATTATTGGTCACCAATGTCATGTCCCGTGATCTGGCCAAACCTGCTATAAGTATATCATAAGGACCAATCGGCATTCCTTTCTTTTCAAGTTGTGCGCGAATAGTGGCGGCTTCTATAGCAGAGGAACGATCCATATTAATAAGGTTCAATGGCAGAAGAAATTTGGCAAGGGCATCCTTGGAACGTTGCCGGTATTCGCTTTTTTCGACCCCATATTCAAGTTCGAACAGGGTGATTGTGGAGATTGCTACATCCTGCGGTGAATGTTGTCTGAATTGCTCAAGAACCTCCGATGGGCGTTTTTTAATGAGGTATATGCAAATATTGGTATCAAGCAGATAGTGCATCAAAAAGACTGCCTCTTCTGCATGGTAGGCTGATTACGTCCGTCTTTCATAAAATCTTCCGGAAATTCACTGAGAGATTCGAACAACGAGTCCCATGTTGTTTCTATGGGTTCCAGTATAACCTGGTTGCCTTTTTTGAATATTTTCACCTCATTACCAGGAATTCTAAATGCCTTGGGTAGTCTTACTGCTTGAGAATTGCCATTCTGAAACAATTTTGCTGTTTCCATTTTGTTACCTCTCCTTATTGTATATATTTTTAGTATATACACAAACAAACTGAAAGTCAATCATAGGGATTGATGATTGCCTCTGGATTGTTGATTGTCGCCCCGGTTAAATACGCTCCGCTCGTCATTGCATGAATTTAACCCCGGATAAATGAAAGAAAAAACAGATTTAACAGGGCAGGCGGGGTAAAATTGATTATTGTTGATTGAAAAACAAAGAGATTGTCGCCCCGGTTAAATCCGCCCCAGTACCATCTCCCGGAGCTATCCCGGTTGAACACCCAGAGGGTGCCCGGTTCAACAAGACAGGCGGAACACAGCGGGGCAGCTATCTGTTCTGGTTATTTACCAAGTGAATCGGTGTCAAAGTTTTAATGTTTAGTAAACTTCGTCATGACTGCCCACGTCAATCAGGAGTACTTGATCTTCATCAATGAACTCAAAAACGATCCTACAATCATCGTCGATACTGAAAGCCCATAGCCCAGCGAGCTAACCGCTGAGTTTGTGGGTTCTTAGTTGTGGAAGAAATGGATTTTCCAGAAAACTTTCCATTTTCCCCCAAAATTTCTTTTTTAGTCTTGCATTATTTTTTACTCGCTTTTTGTAAGACCTTTTGAACCCTTGATCCCATGCGGCTTTAATCACTTTCGAGGTCCTCCAACAATTCCTTTATGTCACCGCTTTTGACAAGCCCCTTACTAAAATTTTTCTTAGCGTCATGAGCTCTCTGCGCAAGCTTCCCTCGCTTCAACTCAATTACTTGTTTTCTTATTATCTCCGCAACGTATTCCTTATCTGCAGAAGGCAGCTGGTCAAATTCATTAATCACTTCATTAACACTGGTATTACTCATTTAATCCTCCTTTTATAAACATAATGGGAGACGTTGCTACTTAACTGCGTTTCTCTAAAATATCCCAAATTTCTTCATAGTTGTCAATGAAAAGGGGCACGACGTACAAGGGGACATCTATGATTTTATGCGTTTACTTTTGGGTTTTTGGGACACAGATTTCCGCAGATGAACGCGGATTGCAAATATGCTCTTGATACTGGTTGTTGGTTCATTGATCCTGGATGTTT
>JAFCZV010000060.1 GCA_019314155.1 Deltaproteobacteria bacterium | reverse complement strand
TGGACAGGATCGAGCCGCTTGCAAAGGAGAAGGCGGTCAGTGAGAGTGATTTGGATTCTGCCGTAGCCCAATATGATGCTTCCATCGAATCGGTGAAAGCATCCGAAGCGAATCTCAGGGCCGCCAACATACAACTCGGTTATACCAAGATTTATTCCCCCATATTCGGAATCATCGGGAAGACGAAAGCCAAAGTGGGTGATTTCGTCGGCCGAAGCCCCAATCCGGTTATTTTAAATACGGTTTCCCGTATCGACACTGTTCTTGTGGAATTCTTCATTACGGAAACACAATATTTACAGGTGGCCCGGCGCTTTATATCACAGAGCGGCTCCACCCATCCGAATACCGGGGAAGCAAGCCTTGAACTGATTCTGGCAGACGGATCTCTGTACGAGGAAAAAGGCAAACCACAGTTTATTGACCGAAATGTGGATCCCACCACCGGCGCCATACTGGTTCAAGCCTCTTTTCCCAACCCCCAGGAATTGTTGCGTCCCGGGCAATTTGCCAAGGTTAAGGCCCTTGTTGCCGTCGTTAAAGACGGCATCCTGATTCCCCAAAGATGTGTTATGGAACTACAGGGGCGATTCAGTGTCTATGTCGTTGGCGAGGGTGATAAAGTTGAGACAAGAGAAGTAAAAGCAGGCCCCAAGATCAAACAATTCTGGCTGATTATCGAGGGGTTAAAGCCCGGTGAAAACGTCGTCTACGAAGGGCTGCAGAAAGTGAAAGCCGGGGCAGTTGTGAAACCCACAATAAAAGAAATCGAATCAACCGTCGAAGAAAGCAAGTGATAGAATATGGATAATTTTTTTGTAAGACGTCCAATTGTTGCCATGGTCATCGCCATTTTTACGGTTATCGTAGGTGTCGTATCCCTGAAAGGTCTTCCCACGGAGCAGTATCCCGACATTACACCGCCGGTGGTGGAAGTTCGGGCCACCTATACCGGAGCAAATGCCGTCAGTGTGGAGCAGTCGGTGGCCACGCCGTTGGAGCAGCAGATCAATGGTGTGGACAATATGATCTACATGAAATCCGTCAACGCTAATGACGGCACCATGACTATCCAGGTGTCGTTTGAGATCGGCACCGACCCGGATATGAACACTGTTTTTACCCAAAACAGGGTTGCCGCCGCAACAGCCAAGCTACCCGAGGAGGTCAAAAGATTAGGGGTGACAACGGAAAAATCCCTTCCGAATATATTGATGCTGGTAACGCTGACATCAGAAGGCGACAGATATGACCAAAATTTTCTAGGAAACTATTCATTGATCAACATTAAAGATATTTTGGCCCGTATAAAAGGTATCGGTCGCGTGAACGTACTCGGTGCAAGTGATTATTCCATGCGCATATGGATTGAACCCGACCGATTGGCCCACCTGGGTATCACCGTACCCGAGATCGTGAATGCCATCCGAGAGCAAAGTGTTGTCGTGCCGGGAGGAAAATTTGGTGCGGAGCCCGCCCCTCCGGGGACGGAATTTACCTACACGGTCAGGTTGCCGGATCGTCTGCAAACTGAAAAAGAATTCGGTGAAATTGTCATTAGAACCACCGAGAGAGGATCTCAGGTAAAGATCAAAGACATCGCCCGTGTGGAGTTGGGCGTTGAGACTTACAATGCATTTACCCGGTTAAATGACAAAGCATGCGCCCTCATCGCCCTGTATCAGGCCCCCGGTTCCAATGCCGTGGAACTGGCCGCAGAGATCAGAAGGACGATGGAGAGCCTATCCAAATCTTTCCCGGAGAGCATCAGATACGACGTATCCCTGGACACCACTTTGGCTATTACGGCAGGTATTGATGAAATCATCCAAACCCTGTTCATCGCTTTGGCGTTGGTTATTCTGGTGGTTTTCATCTTTATTCAGGACTGGCGGGCGGCACTGATTCCCACCATCGCCATACCCGTTTCTCTGGTCGGTGCGTTTATTGTATTTCCATTGATCGGTTTCACCGTCAATGTCCTTTCGCTTTTGGGACTGGTCCTGGCCATCGGTATTGTTGTTGACGATGCCATTGTGGTGGTTGAAGCGGTTCAGGTCAATATTGAAAACGGTATGAATCCAAAAGAGGCAACCGTTCATGCCATGAATGAAGTCACTGCGCCGATCATTGCAACCACACTGGTTTTGGTGGCGGTGTTTATCCCGGTGGCCGTCATGGGAGGAATAACGGGAAGATTGTATCAACAGTTTGCAATTACGGTTGCCGTTTCTGTGGTTTTTTCATCAGTAAACGCATTAACCTTAAGTCCTGCCCTGTGCTCACTTTTGCTCAGAAAGCAGAAACCGTATCGTGGTCCCCTGGGCATGTTTTTTCGCCTTTTTAACAAAGCCTTTGACAGGTCCACCGATGCATATATGGGGTTTACCCGTATCGTGGCGGGCAAAACAGTTAGAGGACTGATATTTATCCTTGTCGTCACCATTGCCATGGGTTTTTTGGGGAAAAAAGTTCCAGGCGGGTTTATGCCCGAAGAAGATATGGGGTATCTTATGGTAAACATTCAATTGCCTGATGCCGCATCCCTGCAACGATCCGACGCGGTTGCCAATAAAGTCGAAAAAATCATAAAAAAATACAATGAAGTGGAATACATTACCACAGTCGCAGGATTCAGCCTGCTTTCAAACAGCATGTCATCCAATGCCGGCTTTATTTTTGTTTCCCTTAAGGATTGGGGTGAACGGGAGAAAACCGCAAGGGACATTGTTGCGCTATTAAATATGGATTTTCATTTTGCGATAAATGAAGCTCAGGTTTTTGCCTTTGGACCGCCGGCCATTCCCGGTTTGGGAAGTGGTTCGGGATTTACGATGATGATTCAGGACAAAGGGGGGAATACACCGGATTATCTGGCCAAACACACGGTAAACTTTGTTCAGGCCGCCATGAAACGACCTGAAATCGGTTCTATCTTTACAACGTTTCGAGCAACCGTTCCCCAGCGATACATGGAAATCGATAGGGATAAAGTCCTCAAAGCAGGTATTTCATTAAATGACATATATACGACGGTGGGTGCCTTTCTGGGCGGTTCCTATGTAAATGATTTCAACAGATTCGGAAGGCTTTACAGAGCCTATATTCAGGCGGAACCCGAGTACAGGCAAAATGAAAAGCAGATAAACCTCTTTTTTATAAAGAACAAAGAGAACCAAAGCGTTCCTTTAGCGGCATTTGTTGATATTAAAGAAATCGTCGGGCCGGATTATACCAATCGATTTAATCTTTACAGAGCCATAGAGCTTGCCGGGGGGCCGGCCTCCGGATATACTTCGACCCAGGCCCTTGATGCCCTTGAAGAATTGGCTGGAGAAGTTCTTCCGGGGGATATGGGCTTTGCGTGGAGCAACATGTCCTACCAGGAAAAGGAGGCTTCCGGAACGGGTTCCGTTGTTTTCGCGTTTTCATTGTTATTCGTTTTTCTTATCCTTGCCGCCCAGTATGAAAGCTGGTCTTTGCCCTTTAGTATCCTGATGGGAACGCCCTTTGCAATCTTTGGTGCATTCATCGCATTATTTGCTGCCCGGCAGTTCAGCCAAAGCTATGAACTCAATGTTTTTGCCCAGATTGCACTGGTGATGCTCATCGCCATGGCGGCCAAAAATGCCATTTTGATCGTTGAGTTTGCCAAGCTGGAGTTTGACAAAGGTCTTTCTTTGTTTGATGCGGCTATAAAAGCCGCAAAGCTGCGATTCAGACCCATATTGATGACGGCGTTTTCTTTTATTCTTGGCGTTTTTCCGCTGGTTCTCGCCTCCGGTGCCGGAGCTGAAGCGAGAGTCGTTATGGGGATGGCGTTGTTGGGGGGGATGACCCTGGCAACGGTCCTAGGCGTTTTCTTCTATCCCATGCTGTTTGTTTTCGTCGGCAAAATTGGCAAATATGAACAGAAACGAGATCTTCAATTGCAACTTGATACAAAAAAATCATGATGGTTATTGAAATGAAAAAATTGGCTCAAATCGTTACACTGATGATTATTGTATCCCTTTCAGGTTGTGCAATGGGTCCTGATTTTAAAAAACCTGTTGTGGAAACACCGAATAATTTTAGATTTTCCGATGCAGAATCCAAAGAAGTGGTCAACTTGAAATGGTGGGAATTATTTGATGACCCTGTTCTGCATTCACTGGTTGTTACTGCATTGACGGACAGTAAAGACTTAATGATTGCTGCCAGTCGTATTGAAGAAGCCCGTGCGACTCTTGGATTCACCAAAGCGGATCAATATCCCCGATTGGATTTAGAAGCCGGTGCAAAGGCAGGAACTTTTTTTGGAATATCACGATCGTCAACCACAGACAAATCTGTCTACATCGCTCCGGTATTGAGCTGGGAGATTGATTTCTGGGGCAAATTCCGCAGATCCACCGAAGCCGCGATATCAGAATTGATGGCTTCTGAGTATTCTCTAAGAACCGTTCAAATCAGTTTGATCTCCGAAGTTGTCAGTACATATTTCTTGTTGTTGGATTATCATCAGAGATTGAAAATATCCAGACATACCCTTGATTCACGGCTGGTAAGTCTTGATATTATTCAAAAGCGTTTTGACAAAGGCATAATTCCAGAAATTGACTTGAACCAGGCGCAAATTCAAAAAGAAATTGCCGCCGGGGCCATTCCTTTATTTCAGCGATTAATTGCCAATACCGAAAATGCGCTGAGTATTTTGATGGGAAAATTCCCTGGAGAAATCAAAACAGGAAATGGTCTGAACCAACAAGTTGTACCTCCCGATATACCCAGCGGATTACCTTCGGATATTCTCGAGCGCAGGCCGGATATTGCTGAAGCGATGTATTTGCTGGAAGCCCAAACAGCAAGGATTGGTGTTGCTGAAGCGCTGAGATTCCCGTCCATCACCCTGACAGGTCTTTTCGGGGTAGCCAGCGCCGAATTGACATCCATCTCCACCGATGGAGGCATCTGGTCGGTGGGGGGTAGTCTATTGGGGCCTCTCTTTGATTTTAAAAAGAGCCTCTCTCGGGTTGAAATTGAGAAAGAAAGGACCAAGCAGGCACTGTATCGATACGAAAATAGTGTTCTGTTTGCTTTTCGAGAAGTGGCGGATGCCTTGAATGAAATTCAAACCTACAAAAAGCAGATCTCTTCGGTGGAGAGAAAATTAACGGCAGCGAAAAATGCCGCATTTCTGTCAAAAATGAGATATGATAAAGGCGTAACCAGCTATCTTGAAGTTTTGGATACTGAACGAACATTGTTTGACGTTGGATTGGAGCTTTCCGAATTGGAACAACGATTCCATAACGCCTATGTGAAACTATATAAAGCCCTTGGCGGGGGATGGCTGACAAAAGCGGAAATGGAAGCGGAAGCCGAAAAGAAATAAGACCCATCGTTTTGAACTAAACTTCTACATCCTGTGTTCTATCATTCCAATCGTGACCTGCCCGCTCGTGCCCCAGGCCGCCTCGCCTTGCATGTCAGCCATGGGCTTCGCCTCCTCAGGCGAATGCCGGGCGGGCTTGGCGGGCGAGCGAGCTTGCAATGGCAGGCGGGGCAAAGCGAACTTGTTGGAGAGAGGGGGATATGTTTATTAGAAGAGGACTGCTCGTTGTCTTTATCATTTGGTTATTCTCGGCGGCGACCCTCGATGCTCAGCCGTATTCAGAACCCTTCGGCGCTTCATCCATTCTGCCCGGTTCAAACCAAAGCATGGGGAACGATCGTCGCCACCACCTCGACACCTTTATTCCCGGCGGGGGTGACCGTGACCAACAGATAAGGGGGGGCATCGTTCAAACGGCACAGCTTGACGACGAACAAATTAAACAAACCCGGGAGAATATGGCCGGAATAAGGGAACGCCTAGAAGCGCGAATACAGGCGTTGGAGGTGGAGTGGGCGACCATAAAGAAAGAAGAAGAAGAGATTAACAGAATCGGTCGTGGGGGAACGTTACGGGGCAGCAAAACCAAAAAGTTCATGAAAAGGACGGATGACTTTAGTCAACGGGTGATGAAATACAATGCGGAAAAGGAGAAATTACGTAAAGATATTGAAGCATATGAAACCGCGGTGAAAAACGCGTCCATTACCCCCCTGGATGCAGATTCGGAAGATCAGGCGGCGAAAGCAGCGGAAACAAAAGCGTATCTCGAGAAAAAGAGAGAAGAACTGGCCGAGGAATACCGTGCCTTGAAACAAGAAAAACAACAGATCGGCCAGCCAGCGCAGACGGACGCAACCGGCAATGTCCCGACGGTCAACCAACAGGTCTCTCAGTGGAATGAAAAGATGAAAGAATTCGCAAAAAAAAGAAAAGTATTCAACGAAACGGTCCAAGCTTTCAATGAGACAACCGGACAAAACGTCCAACTCCTGCCCGAGCCGTAATGATCGAAAGCCCTTTCAGCCCCCCTATTTACGTTACCGGCGATTCAGGGTACTTTCACGGATTCACAGAGATCGGTGGGGATTTTGACATCGATCTTGCCATTTTCAATCTTGGTGCCTATGAGCCCCGGTGGTTCATGGCCTCCAGCCATATGAATCCCCGGGAAACTGTTCAAGCGTTGCGAGATGATTGATATACTTCAGCCTTCAGTCTTCAACCTAAATACCTGAGTAGTTACAAGGAATTAAAGAAAGAAGGTTTGTTAGACTGTCTGGTCGACATCCGGCATGGGGAGACTTTTTTTGCGAACTGACCGATCGGCGCATCGTATCGGAACTTACAAATTTTACGAGGATAACTTTATGGGATCGAGAGAAATCAATGAAATTGTCGTTACAGATATAAGGATGTCGTTTTCGTCAATGGTTGTTTTTATGGTGAAATGGGCCATTGCCACTATTCCGGCACTGATTATCTTAATGGTCGTCGGATCCATTCTGTTGGGAATTTTAAGGATAATCTTTGGCGGGTTCCACCCGGGGATGGGGATGCGGTTTTAAACGCCGTTCCAGAACCTCCCATTCGCTGGTTTGAGCCTTTTGGAAAACAATTGCACATTCAATGGAGAGACAACAGATAAGACCTGAGGTTTGCTCTCTTGCCCTCCAGACCGATCTTCCTTCGTATATTTTTTTTGTGGGTGTCAACAGTTCTTGGGGAGATATTCATGATTTTTGCTATTTTTTTGCTGGTGTTGCCATGCTTTGTCATATTCGCTATCTGTATTTCTGAAGGGGTCAGCCTTAAATATTCCAGTGACAATCTTCGGGTAAACGGGGAGATAATTTCGTTTAGATTCGATTCGATAATACTCAAAAATGTTTTTTGTTGTTCGTCCAATTGAGTTTTTCTGAATTTATCGACAAATGGCATAACCAGTTCTTTGACGTTGGTTAGCACATTATCTTCCAATTCTATCTTATCCTCTTCCCTTTTCTTTAACAAAATTTTCATTGCAATATTCATTTCTTCAAGACTTTTGGTCTTAATTTCCAGATCTCTGGTTCTTTCCTTCACCCGAAGTTCAAGTTCATTGTGCGCTTCCTGCAGCGCTTTTCCCATCTCCTTTTTGTAAAGGGCAATTTCGACGCAGGCCTTTAGTTCGCGGTCTTGAAAGGGCTTGACAATATAGCCATAAGGCTCGGCCTGTTTGGCTCTGTCTATAATTTTATCTTCTGAAAAGGCTGTTAGAAAGATTACCGGAATGTCCAGTTCTGTTTTAACCAATTTTGCCACAGCGATACCATCCATTTCCCCCGGGATCATAATATCCATAAGAATCAGATCGGGGCGGAGGCGCCGGGCTTGTTCCATAGCATCTTCACCGGAATAAGATATGCCGACAACATGGTACCCCATAGCCGTCAGTCGTTCTTGAAGCCGTATGGCGATGACAGCTTCGTCTTCTACCACCATTATTTTATTCATATTTTTTCCCATCATTCGACCGCTTGAACTGTATGGAAATCTCAGTTCCGCTATCATTCTTGACACACATCTCACCCTTCAGTTGACCGGAAACCAAATACCTGGCCATTTTTAACCCAAGACCGGTCTGGCTGTGAATATCCAGCCCCTCAGGGATTCCATCACCATCATCTTTGACTTTAATAAGAACCGTAATAGGGTCCGGTGTGGAAATGGAGATCCGAACCGTTCCCTGTTTCTTTTCTCTGAAAGCATGTTTAAAGATATTTGAAATGAGTTCATTCAACACCAGAGCACAGGGAATCGCCTGGCTTACGGAAAGATACACTTTGGAAGGCGTTAGGATCAAGTCAATTTTTTTCCCACTTCCATAAACAGACTGGAGATGGTGTGACAGTTCTCTTATGTGTCCATCCATGTCGATCCTATCAAATCTGTCGTTTTGATAAAGCTGGGAATGGATCAGGGATATGGAATGAATCCTGGACCGTGCATTAATCAAAAGATTTGGATGTTGTCTGCAGGTCCAATAGTGCCGCCTTTAAGAACCTTTACAAAGATCCCCTCTCTGGGCATCACACAATCTCCCACCTGTTTGTATATGGCACAGCGGTCATGGCACTCCTTGCCGATCTGGGTGATTTCCACCAGTGCGTCTTTTCCCAGCTTCAAGCGGGTGCCCACAGGCAGTTCCCAAAGTTTGATGCCTTCGGTGGTAATATTTTCTGCAAAATCGCCTGGATTGACGTCAAGACCCTTCGCCCGAATCTTGGAAATGCTTTCAATGGCAAGAAGACTGACTTGACGATGCCAATCACCGGCATGGGCGTCGTCTTCCAGGCCGTAGTTTTCGATAAGGGTGCCCAGAAGAACATTTGTTTTTTTAACGTTTTTTTTGGAGCTTAA
>JAFCZV010000430.1 GCA_019314155.1 Deltaproteobacteria bacterium | reverse complement strand
ATCTTAAAATAGTTATGATATCATATTTCAATAATTTCTAAAATCAACACTGTTTATTAGAAGCTACGCTGTTTATCCTCCCCAACCCTTTAATAATAGGGTTTTACCTATTGACTTTTTATTTTGTTTGAGTAATTTCCTAAGAAACAAAGGACATAATGTTTTAATTCAAATCGCTTGACGGTGTTAAAAAAGGGCTGAAGAAAAGAAACAGCAGAGTAACTTTAGTCGGTTTTGGAACATTCAAAACGGTCTATCGAAAAACCCGAATGGGACGTAATCCACAGACAGGTGAAAAAATCAAGATTAAGGGCAAAAATGCTGTTACTTTTAAGGCGGGGAAAAATCTCAAACAATAAATTTGTGTTTAGCATTTTTTGTTGTATTCTTCAGGGCAGATCCATTTGGTAGGGTTTGCCTTTTTGATTTTTATGATATAGTTATACAGAAAAGAAACAGTTTTTTAAAGGGCAATAGAAATTATATGGAAGGAGTAAAACCATAATGACTTTATCCGATCGAGAGTGGATATATAAACAGATAATCGATTTTGCCCAAGATGGTATTTTGTTTGCCGCCGAAACAATTTTCGGTTACACGAGCGAAGAAGCAATTGGTAAGAGTTTAGATCTTATCGTTCCGGAAAAATTGCGTGAGCGGCACTGGAAGGGCTACTTAAGAGTGATGGAGACGGGTGAAAGCCGTTACGGCAGTGAGTTGCTTAAAGTGCCAGCTATACGAAAGGATGGAAGTACCATATCAGTAGAATTTACCATATTGCTTGTTAGGAATCATCAGAATGAAATTATTGGTACAGCAGCGATTATAAGAGATGTGACAGAAGGCTGGAAGCAGGAAAAAGAGTTAAAACAAAAACTAAAATTCCTTGAGGATTAGTTGAAATGACAAAAAACGACTGATCTAATTGCACCTTTTGAGACCTCAAAAAGTTCTATCATCCGACAAGTAGTTGAATAGGTATGGCTCGTGATACCTGCAATGTATCGACAACCTACTGTAATGAAAAGTCAATGTGATACGCATAACGTATCTCCTAGCGCCAAACCCTTGGCAAATCCATCATCACTACACTTGTTTTTTCCAAACAGGCTATCCCGGTTTTCTCACGGGGCTGAGCGACTCAGGAACAAGGCATTTCAGGCCGGGCATCGACTGAGCTCAGCCGAAGTCAAGGCGTAGTCTTTTACTTCAAGGGCTGAATAACACAGTTCCTGTGTTGCTCAGGCTTGCCCTGTGGAATCCCCTTCGGGGTTCGCAAAGCGAAATTCCACAAGGTAAACCTTTGGTGAAGAATTAATTTTTTAGTGGTACGATATTAATCAAAACAGAGTCTCTTTGATCAAGGGCACCCGAGTTTAATATAATCTCGTGATTTTAGGCAGTTTCTTTTTTGTTTTCAAAACCAAAATAAATTCTTCATGAGAAATGCGGGTTAGTCTTTTGAATGGATGTCGTTATGTTTCTTTAAAAGCGCGTCGATCGCTTTGGCGACCGTCTCGTGATCTTTTGAACCCAGAGGAAAGGAAGTTGAGCGATTTGTCACTTCTTTGTCGATAACCGTTTCAATCTTCACAACGGGCAGAAAACTCGAATTCCAATCTTCAATGCCGATGGAAATTCTATAGGCAGTCCCCGGCGGAAGCGGTGGGCTTGCCGGCACGGTCTTTGATATTTCAGGGAAAAAGGTCTCGGAAGGTTCCTCCTTTTTGGGAACACATCGTAGGCCCTCACCCGATCTGGCCTCCTGTATGCAATTGTTACAGGAAATGCAGGTCGCTTTCCGGCGATCTCCCGATTTCCAGCGATTGATTAAGTTAGGCTCCCGGATAAAGGGGCGGCACATGGAAATATAATCGGCATATCCTTCTTCTATGAGCTTTTCAGCCACGCTGAGCGATCGTATGCCGCCTACCAGCAGGAGCGGCACGGATATCCTTTCTTTGAATGCTTTGGCCTCATTCTTAAAGCCGGCTTCGTCCTCTTCGGAATCAATGCCTTCCCTCATAAGATTGGGAAGGTTAAGGAGCCCCCCGCTCAATTCAATGGCATCGATTCCGGCCTTTTCAAGCATCACACTTACTTTAAGGGAATCCTCGAGAGTCAAACCATTCTCTACAAAATCGCGGCAGTTGATCTTTGTGAGGACCGGATATGTCGCGCCAACGGCATCCCGCACCGCACGGGTCGCCTCCAAGAGAGCCCTTGCACGATTCTCTACGCTCCCTCCATATTCATCCGTCCGATCATTGTACCTGGGACACAGGAACTGGCTGAGCAGAAAACCATGGGCAGCAAAAATCTGAACGCCATCAAAGCCCGCCTTTTTTGCTTTTAAAGCTGCCAGGCCATAATCTCTTGCCATATCTTGGATGTCAGAGAGAGTCAGATTTCTGAGGCGTGCTTTTGAAAGATAAGATCCGCCATAGCCCAGCTGCAGGACGATTCTACCGCCCTGTTCATGAACCCTATCGGTCAAAGTTTTGAGTCCTGGAATAAGATTGTCCCTGTGAATGCCGAGTTGCCAATCCTGGTGCTTTCCTTTTTGGTGGACATAGGCATGCCCTTAAACCGACGCCGCCTTTGGCGAGCTCTGCCAGTAGATCGACCATCCGGTCTGTACAAGCACCGTCATCCGCAGCAAGCCCGTCCCAGGTTGCCGAGCGGACAAACCTGTTCGATAGGGTCATGCCGTTGATTTCTGCTTCTTCAAACAAACTGCCCATTCTTGGTCCTTCCCGATCCTTTGATCACGCATAGATCCAAGTCAGCCATGATCTGCGCAGTGCTAAGAATCCCCTTTAATTAGTGCTGCAGGGCTCTTCAATAAATCGAACGGTAAAGCAACTCCACCATGTCTACCATGCGGGGGCCAGCCCGACAGGTCAGGCCGCAGTCGAATTGGTATACCTGCCCGGATCGAACAGCCTTGAGAGATCGCCATTTTTTATTTGCACAAAACCGGGGTATGAAATTCCGGTCATAACCACAGAAAAATACCACATCGGGATTCCATCGGCAAAACCGTTCGACAGATACTTTTGGGTAAGCTTCTTTGATGTGACCGGACACATTGCGACCTCCGGCCCGGGAGATGACGTCGTATTGGAACGATAACGGTCCGGCGACGATAATCCGGTCGTCTTCAATGTCGAGCACCCGGGAAACAGTGGGACGCTCCATAAAAGGAATGGGTTTAATCTTTGCATCAAGCCTGGCAAGACGGCCGCTCAGATGCCGAATACAGACCCGTGTGCGTTCTGTCTCGCGCAATGTTTCACCCATCGCAAGAATAACATCGAGTGCTTCTTCCACTGTGGCCGGATTGACGAGGATCACCTGGATGCCCTCGCTTTCGAGGGTCGATCTGATCGCTTGATGCGCGGTTTCCATGCCGACGACCAGGTCAGGCGCCAACGCAATTAGTTTTTCAAGGTCCGGTTCAAACCAGGACGACACATTCGGTTTTTCTTTTACTTCATCCGGAAAGTCACAGGAATCGGTTACCCCTGCGACTCGATCTCCAGCGCCGATGGCATACAGTGTTTCGGTCAGGAAAGCAGCAAGAGACACGATCCGATGAAATTCAATTTTTTTCTCAACCATTCGAGGTCTTTCCCGCTCAAGGCGTTTAGAAATCATCCGTTATCCCTGCCAGAAAATTGCAGTATCGGCCAAGAACGAATAAATAGTCTGATAGGCGGTTCAAGTAGACAATCACCCAGCGATGCTGTTTTAGTGGCTTTCCGCCTTCACTTCAACCGAAAGGCGTACAACTTTTCTTTCCGCCCAACGACAAACCGTTCTCGCGAATTGAGCCCAGACTGTAGAGGGGTGTCATTGTAATCTCATAACCTTATCATCAATCAATGTAGGGATTTTCATATCACCCCTGGTCCTGTCAAATCAAGTATAAGCCCGGACATCTAACTCTATATAGAGTTAGATTAGCAACGGGTCCACCCACACTCCATGTTGGAGCATACCAGACACCCTTCGGCCCGATGAACGGTTGCGTCGCAATCCGGACAGATGATATTCTTATCCCTGGGGGCATCAATTTCGTTAAAATAACTGTCAGCATCCTGAATCTGTTTGGCCACTTCACGATACACGTCCGCATGCTCTAAAGCCACTTCAACCCCCTTTCCCATGCCGGCTGCACAGCTGTTTACTTCCACATCCTTACCTGAAGATATTGCCTTGGTACACGCCGGGCAATGAATCGATTTCATGGAGTTGATGATCTTTTCAGGAGATACACCGGCCCGGAGGCAGTAGGACAGCAGTATGCCAAGCGCCTTGGTGTTCGCAGCGCAGCCGCCACCGACGGTCCGGATGAAGACTTCTACAACACCGTCTTTGTCAAAATGTGGATCGACATAGAGTTTGCCGCAGGCTGTTTTCATCTTCAGGCTGGGACCCGTCGTAGCCCGGGGACGATGCTTAAGTTCCCCCCTGCCCAATTCATCCGCGCCTTCGGTTTCCAACCCTTTCTTTTGAGTGTATAGCGCCTGAACATCCCGGGAGCCGTCTCGATAAAAGGTGATTCCCTTGCACCCCATTTCCCACGCTTTCAAAAACGCTTCGGAAATTTCAGATTTATCCGTGTCGTAGGGTGCATTGATCGTCTTTGAAACGCCTGAATCCACGCCTCCGGTCTGAAACGCCGCCTGAACCCTGATGTGCTCTTCAACGGAAACGTCTTTGGTTGTTACAAAGAATTCAGGCAAAATTTCGGTCTCTTTTCTTTCATGCCATTCCCGAACTACATCGGGAACAATGTCCATAGTTTCACCTTCAAGACACGCTTTGGTATAGTTGAATGCGAAGTTTGGTTCGCAACCTGACGAGCAATTGGCTATCAAAGAAAGGGTGCCGGTGGGGGCTATGGTCGTCAGGGTGCTGTTGCGTCTTTTGGGGCCGGAAAGCGTGTATTCTTCATAGACCGGGGCAACACCTTTTTCTTTGCCCAGATCCGTGGAGGTTTCATTGGCCACATTATAAATATCGGTCATGATCTCTTTTGCCAGGGTGACGGATTCCTCCGATCCGTAACGGATGTGAAGCTTGATGCACATATCGGCAAAGCCCATAATCCCCAGACCGATCTGCCGGGTCTTTAAGGTCATGTCTTCAATTTCGGAAATGGGATAATTATT
>JAFCZV010000429.1 GCA_019314155.1 Deltaproteobacteria bacterium | reverse complement strand
CCTTCTATGGGCTCCATGTAGTCTGGAGCAACAATTGCAGTTGGTGGCTCGTTTTTCCAGCTGACATTGACAATACATGAGTCTGTTTTTTGCATCCCGCCAGCATCCGTTACGGTAAGATTAAAGTTAAGGGAAGCACCATCCTGTTCAACGTTCGGTGCTGTAAAGGTCGGCTGGGATGACGCTGGGTTTGAAAGGGTGACCTTAGGAACTCCGATTTGGGTCCACAAGTAAGAGGCAATGCCATCATCAATATCTATTGAAGAAGTTCCATCAAGGCGAACAACAACGCCCCCATCCACAGTCTGATCCGGGCCGGCATCAGCCACAGGCGTTTCGTTTAGCCAGGTAACATTGACAATACAAGAATCCGTTCTCTCAAGTCCGTTATGATCAGTAACAGTTAATTCAAAGCTGAAACAAGCACCCGCTGTGCCAACATCAGGGGCTGTAAAAGTGGCTGACTGTCCATTGGGATCAGAAAGAATTACCGAGGGTTCACCTATTTGAACCCAATGATAAGAAGCAATGCCGTCATCCGGGTCTGTGGAATTAGATCCGTTCAGGTTGACAAGCTGGCCTTCGTCAACGGTCTGATCCGGACCGGCATTTGCAATCGGTGGCTGATTGTCAGGTATTACTGTCGGCATATGACATACTTCGTCGGAGTCTCCGCTTTCAAACCCCTCGCTGTCGTAAGCTCTTGCGACAAAGCAATATGTCTTGGTTTCATCCAGATCATAAATTGTACAATTTGTGTCTGTTCCCGACCAGGATGCGTTTGCATAATCATAAGATAGACCTCCCTCACGGCAAAATACCTTATAGCCATCCAAATCAGGCTCACTGTTAGGAGTCCACTCTAGCATCACCTGCGTTGACGCGAAAGAATTATAACCGGGGAAAAATATAAAGGCCAGTGTTGAGAAAATAAAGCAAAAAAGAAAAGAATAATTGACTCGATATTTACTTATTATTTTGGCCATAATAGACGCCTCTTTCTCTGTATTGGATAACTTATAGAGAGAAAGGCGCCGACAAATGGCTCAAGGCAGAATGCTTTCTACCTTGAACGAGATGAGTTCTACAGGTGTTTGGCAACCCGGCTGTCATGGCTTTTAAGCTTTAGACCCGTGGCTTTGCGCCCCCGCTTTTCAACGGGTTTGCCCTTTCACTACCAAGATTTATCCAAATTTGATCGATGATTTTATAGTTAATTTACATTAATTTGAATACAAACAAATAATTCCTTTGGGGTTAAGATATCTAATCTTTATTGGCCTTGATAACTAACATCCACTTTTCGGCACTTGTTCATTTCTTATAGGGAAATGCCCAGCATTTCGGCAGCAATAGACTTGTTACCGTTTGCTCGTTTCATGGCCTCGGTCATGAGCAACTGAGTCAATTGATCTATTGTGGGCAGCTGTCCATTAAATGTGATGAGAGAATGATCTTCATCTTTACAATCTTTTTTTTCGATAAGCTTTTTCATTGTTTTCTGCCATTCTTAGCGATATCTAATCGCCTTCAGTTTTAGTTTTGAGTGTATATATTTTTTACAAATTTATCGTCGCAGTAATAATCTGCAAAAAACGTGCACAATCTAACATTTCTATTTAATAATTGCTAAATTCGTTAGAATCCAGACAGTTATCATAACGTTCAGATTGCATATCGATAGTATTTGACAAATTATGTCAAATAAAGTGCCATTCTTTGACAGGTTTTAGGTGATTTGGGGGTTGTATTAAGAGAAAAAAGCTGAAAAGTTACAAGAAATATTGCGGGTGGGTGTGTGGATGAAAAAGAGAGATGTGCTTGATTACAGATACCTTGCCTTATGTTGTGTGTCTACTTATCCAATTGAAATATATGGAGATATTTACCAAGGCCTTAGAAGTCGTTATTTGATTTAATAACAACAGGTTACAAAGACTCACAACATAATTCAAAATTAACTTACAACATAATTCGAACTTGCCTGGGCACCTCTGCGGTTGGACTTCAGGGAATAAAAAGCTTCCTTAAAGGCCACACTAACAGTGTAGTTTTTTTTCTTTTCCTCAGGCGTTCAGACATCATAATAATTAGTTCTCCTTTTGCTCTGAGGCCCAGGACATCAGGGTTTTAATGACTACAACAGGGTAATGCTTTTTCAACTAGAAAGATTACCTTCTGTAGGTCATGAATAGAATATCAAGAATGGAAACAAATTTAAAGGGAATTAGAAGAATTAGATGGATTTTTTAATTTTTATTAGGAATAAGATAAGAAGAACTATATGAAGAGAATTAAATTCTCACAACATAATTAAACTGACTACATAACTTGCCAAAACAACAACCCAACGTCAATTAGTTCCGATTGCATATATCATCAAAATGAAAAGGGCAAATCCCCGAAAAAAGATTTGCCCTTATTAAAAAACGATACAGACCCGACACTTTAAACTTATTCTATGTTTGCGCCGACAACAGCGGCCATTTGCATCATGTTGATCGTCTGGCCTTCTTTCAGATTTGTAAGGTCAGTGACCTTGCCTGATTTGCTTTTGGATTTTGTGTTTTTGAAGATCGGGAGCAAACTCGCATCAGCCACA
>JAFCZV010000059.1 GCA_019314155.1 Deltaproteobacteria bacterium | reverse complement strand
CGCCAGTTCCACCTCCCAGTCAATCTGTCCACTGCTTTTAGGAAGAATAATGGAGTCAAAAGGACCATTCAAGGTATTGGGTGTTTTACAGAATAAAAGTGGTGTTTCCGGTTGATCGAATCCCCCTTCTTTGGCATGCTCGACATAATTTTTCCCAAGGCAGATAATTTTAGAAGGCGCATGAATCGGACACGCGATTCGCTCATGGATGTTTTGGCCGGGTTCATTAACATCGGCAACTATTTGAAGCCAGTTCTCCCTGAAAAATGCTTCGCCGATATCCGGGATGTCGGGGAAAATTTTTCTTAGGTCGACGATTTTACCGTCTCTCCACAGCCCCGGTTTTTCATTTCCCTTTTGACCAAATCTGACAAGTCTCATAAATCAAAACTCCTTATCCCGGATATTCACGAGATATTCGGGTTGTTTTTCTTTCCGTCTTCATAGCGCTTTTTCCCATACCAATCGACTTGTCGGCAGAGGCCGCGGATCATGTTGACCTCTTTCGCCCGTAATCGCAGACGGGTAAAAAAACGGCGGAAATTGTTTATCCAGTAATCCGGATTTTCAGCATTAATATAACTGATCCTGACCAGTATGTCTTTGAGTTGATCATACATTCCATCAAGCTCATGCCGGCTGGCAAGCCTCGGCGCAAATTGTTCGTTTGTCTCGAGACCGGCGATAAAGATCTCATAACACATAATCATGACCGCCTGTGCCAGATTTAGAGAAGAAAATTCAGTTGTGGGAATATTTACAAGCGCCTGGCAATACCGGAGGTCCTCGTTGGAAAGCCCTTTGTCTTCCGGGCCAAAGAGTATGGCAATGCGATTTTCAATGGAAATGGGAATCAGCTTTTGCGCCAGGTTCGAAGGCGTATAGATAAGCGTCCGCTGCTTCCCCAGCCTTGCCGTAGCCCCGACAACGTAGTTAAAAGGCGCGAGGGCGTCCCTCAAATCTTCACAGACGCTACTTTTTTCAACAATGTCTGCAGCAAAATGGGTTGCCAGTTTCAGGGCGTTGTACAAGTCAAAGTTCTGGGGATCAACGATCACAAGCTGATGGATACCCATATTACGCATGGCACGAGCGGCAGCCCCGATGTTTTCAGAATATCGGGGCTGCATCAGCACGATGCTGATATTACCAAAATTGACTCTGTCAGTCATCAGACGATAAGTTCAAATCTATTGAAGAAGTAGCTGATTTCAAATGCAGCGGTTTCGGGTGAATCTGAACCGTGCACCACATTTTTCTCAATATCTGTTGCAAAATCTTTTCGAATGGTACCTTCAGCTGCTTCCCTGTAATCGGTGGCGCCCATAATTTCACGGTATTTAGTGATGGCGTTTTCACCTTCAAGGACCATGACCACCACAGGTCCGGAAGTCATGAAATCTGTCAGGCTGTCAAAAAACGGCCGTTCTTTGTGCACCGCATAAAAACCTTGCGCCAGTGCTGTATCCATTTTCAACATTTTCATGGCAACTATTTTTAGATTATTGATTTCCAATCGTTTAATAACCTCACCGATGATTCCTCGGGCAACGCCATCGGGTTTGATGATAGATAATGTTCTTTCCATAAGTCGTAATTCCTTTAAGTGGATTTTTGATCCCCGTTGCGATACCAAAAGGGCATCGTCAAGTCAACAGAGGGACGAATATTTTATAAGAAATCAGGGATAGATGAGCGGGAAGTGAGATGTCGGCGACAAAAATTAGCTTATTGTTTTTCGCCGGAGATTTTTTTCATGAGGTATAGGGTCTCGGTTGTCTCCTTGAGGCGTGTGGCCAGGCTGATCAGAACCGCCTGAAAATCGGGGGACAGCCGATTGAATTCCTGTTCAAAGGAAATCGGGTCAATTATTCCGACGGTGGTATCACCGACTGCTCTGGCTGTAGCGGTGCGTGGCATTTTGGTGATAAAGCCGAGTTCTCCGATGATTTCGCCAGGCCCCAGCTCCAACAGCACCTCCTTCTCTCCGTGCATTATTTTTGAAATCTCCACCGTACCCGATTCAATCACGTAGATCCAGTCCCCGGAACTCCCTTCTTCAAAGATGATGTCTCCATTTTTATATTTTTCTTCTATGGCCGTCTGAAACATGCTTCAAACCTCCGTTCGTTTGCGGCAAAAGGAATATAGATAAAAGCGGGTTGTTTGTCAAGCAGGGGTATTGCCCAAAGTCCACCGCCTAATTTATAATCTTTCCTGAGAGGTCTCCAGGCTTAACAGTTTGGGGCCCTGTTTTAGGATGAACTTATTATCAATAGTTTCCCAGATCCAGCCCGAGTTACCGTAACCCCCGACCGGTTTGCTGACAAAGGCCCCTACCCATGATTCCGAGCGTCCCTGATTCACCCCCACGGTACCGAAGCAGCCAAACATCATTTCGTCTACAGGGTGGCAGTAAGGTCCACCCAGAAGTTTGTGGCCGAAAGCAACGGCTTTTTCATCGCCATAGACCGATGCTCTTAATCCATAACGATTGTCGCGGGCCAGACGAAACGCTTCTTCGGCATTTTTAAATGTACTGATAAAGCTCACCGGTCCGAATGTCTCCTTCCGGATGCCCAGCATGTCCTGGGTGGCGCCCACCACCACCGTGGGATACACCATGTGGCCGTCAATTTGACCGCCGAGGGCGATCCGGGCGCCCTTATCCACGGCATCCTTCAACTGGGCCTTGATATTGGCAATGGCGCGTTCACTGGCTACCGGTCCCATTTCCGTATCAGGATCAGCAGGATCTCCAACTTTTATTTGACGGCTCAACTCAACAAACCGCTCTACAAAAGCATCATGAAGCGACTCGTGTACATAGACGCGCTCCGGCGCCGTGCAGGTCTGCCCGGCATAAATGTACTTGGAAAAAGCCAGTTCTTGTGCCGCGGCTTCCAGGTCGGCCCCGGGAAGAACAATAAAGGGATCTTTGCCCGGCCCTTCAAAGACAAACTTCTTTCCGTGAGCCTTTATAGAATCATAATAGTGGATGGCATATTCATCAGTACCAAACAGGCAGATGGCCGGTATTTTAGGGTCGGCAATGGCACTTTCGAGGAAATTCCTGCCATCGGCGTATTCAAAACAAATGCTGTCGCCAAAGATCGGCTTATAGAGGTACTCCGTAAAACGGGCAATTTCGGAACTTCGGGTGGCGAATTTTACCCGCACTCGATTGTCCACAAGGAATATGGAAATAATAGCCGTGTTTAACCAGGCGCTGCCATTATAGGGTAGCAACAGGGCAACCTCCTGATCCGTATGGCAAATGGGCTGTCGATGGGCAAAGTCCGTGACCATCTCATCAAAACCCTTCAGGTTGTCCAAATTCATGTCCACTTCTATACGACATTCCCTGAGTGTAAAGCCGGCATCCCGAACGGCGGTTTCGATCATCTGATCTCGATTGGCGGATATGGCATCTATTAATTGATGAACCTGATCGATTCTTTCTTCAATTGTTCCCATTTTGTTCTCCCTTCATAATAACTCGACAAAAGTGGATACTTCAAGGGACCGCTCTCCGGTCTTTTTGACTCACTTATTTTTCCTGAAAACGATGCTCAATTCTCTGGTTGACCCTTTTCAGGACTTCCCAGACCTCCCATTTCGGACAATTCTTTGCTGTAAAGAAACGCTCCGTCCCTCTCCAGCCACTGATCACCATGCCGATCGAGAATCCAACCGCTGGCTTTTTTACCTCCAAAGGGAAGACGCAATGGGGTGAAGGTAAAATCAGGATTATCATACACCATCCCAAAGTGGGAATGGAAAAGATTTCTTATCTTTTCTGGCACCGAGCCTAAAAAAGTCAGAAAAAAACCATAACGGATTTGAATCAATTCAGAAGCAGCTCTATCTATATCATCAAAGGGAATAAGAAGCAAAAATGGGCCAAAAAGTTTCAGGTCGGGGATATCGGTTTTTTCGACTTCAATGGATGTGATCTTTAACGGAAAGCCTGCATCATCGGCTGCTGCTTCCATCAGACTCGCTTTATGACGATCAAAAGCATCTGCCAGCCGATAAATTATTATAAAAATCATGCAATTATAAATAATGGGTTTTTATCTGTCCAACAGGATGTAGTAAATATCCAACAAATTAGAAAGTTTTTGTATAAAAATTTCAACATTTGGTGGGCTTTATGGTAATATCATCCAAACGAGCTTACCGTATTACATTTTAAGGAGTTTAAAGTTTTGAAAGTTGATCTGCACATTATACACTTCTACGATTAAACTTTATCTTGATTTTCCGATTATTAAACCAATATTATGGTTCCAAAGCATATTGCAAAAGTGTAAAAAAAATCTTGCCGAAGGTTATATGGAAATGAGTAAATTTGAAAAAAGATTGTGTATTTTCGCCATTGTATTTGTGGCAATTTATATTGCCGCAATGGTGATAACCGTTCATTCAAGGGTGAGTAACCCGGAAAAGATCACGCGGATTGAGTCGGCAGAACCCGGTGAGGGTGAAAGTCAGATGATGATGGCGGAACTTTTTCTTCCAATGGCAATATTTTTTACGGTCACCGTCTGTTTTATAATGGTCAAAAACAAGCGATCAAAAGCGGTTTTCGAAGCCGAAGAAACGGATGAAGATTACCCATAACCGGTCTGGATATTTTAGACTCGTTCGTTTGCCCAAAATGCTTTGTATCAAAGCCGCCCGGACCGGTGGGCAATACGGATTTTATTTAGACAAAGAATCTTCAGATATCTGAACCATCACCACTTCACCCCTTGCACATACCTTTTCTTTGACAGAGAGTGTCATGGAGACAATCACTTTACGACCCCGGATTTCTTTTACTTTTCCACGGAGTTCCAAAGTTTCATTCATCGGCGTCGGGGCCAAATAATCTACATGTAAAGCGGCCGTGACATACCGCGAGGGCGGATCCGAATCGGTTTTACTTCCTTTATTAAGATATGTTGCTGCGTAAGCTGTACCGGCGCCATGGCAATCCATTAAGGATGCGATCAATCCACCGTACACATTTCCTGGAAAACCACCGGTATGATAGTGTTCGGGTTGAAAGCGGCATACGCTTTCTTCTCCATCCCAATAGCTTTTTATATGTAGGCCATGTTCATTGAGTCTTCCACATCCAAAGCAGCTTGCGAAATTATCCGAATAGTAATCTTGAAAGGCTTTCATGGTCATATAGTTGTCTTTTTCTAATATTGTGTTAACGGTTTTTTGAATTCTTTTGAGGGGCTTCGTCCTTGATGCCTTGCACCTGAGGCATCCTAAATTTGCTCAATTAGGGTATAACCTTTGGAGGCGCTTGCCAAGAACATTTACGACGATTTAGAGGATTACCAAATCTTTTTGATCGGCACAAAACTATAATCTGATACTTCCTTTAGGGATTTTTTGGCGTGAATGGCTGTAAATCCATCTCAGCAATGGGCACGATTACGCTTAATTTTCTGCAATGTTATGTTCATTTATCCCGATAAAGATAAAGTTTTTAAACTGCTTATCAAGGCGGTCAAGTTTTTTTTGAAACACATCTCTACCAAAGGGGTAAATGGTCTTTAGGTCGTTGGTATCAATAAAGATCTGATAGAAGCTCTCGCCATGCTTTATTAACGTATCGATCAATTCGTGCGCAGAATTTCCGTCAAAGTCACCCGCCAATTTCAGGTGGAGGGTGTCTCGGGTTTCTAAAGAAAAAATATGGAAATTTGATGCCATGGGTCTGCCCCCTTGTCTGTAATTTTTATAGCATCCTATAGTATGCAATAATCATGCATAGCCGAACCGTTTGATATTCTTTTAAAAATTCAATTGGTTAGCTGAATGGAAAGGGGATTGGACCCATAATATTGTGAAACAAACACCACAACTATTATGTAAAAATTTACACATTCAGTTGGGAAAGTGGGGTCGATCGCCGGACAGTTAAAAGACCGCGTCATTAACCAAGTTCGGAGGTTTATTACCCTTAAGGCCCTCCGCCATATTTTTAGCGGCCATTTTCGCCATCCGCAATCTCGTCTCTATGGAAGCACTTCCAATATGGGGAGCCAGTACCACGTTCTCCGCCATTTTTATCAGCTCCGGGTGGACCTTGGGTTCTTCCTCGAACACATCCAAGGCCGCCCCTCTGATTTGTCCATTTTTGATGGCCGAAACCAGCGCTTTTTCGTCAACCACCGGCCCTCTTGCGGTATTGACGAGGATGGCATTTTTTTTCATTCTTTTGAAGGCGTTTCTGGAAAACATATGGGTTGTTTTTTCAGTGAGGGGCACGTGAATGCTAATAAAATCGCTATTGGAAAGGAGCTCATCGAACTCGACGAATTCTGCTTTGTATTCCTTTTCGGCCAGTTCTTTTCTGGATGAATTAAAGTATATGACCCGCATGTCAAAGCCTCTGTGCGCTCTTTTGGCGACAGCCTGTCCGATGGCGCCCATTCCGACGATGCCGAGTGTCTTTTCGTAGATGTCGACCCCCATTTGCGGCTGCATGAGTTGCCAGTTTTTAAACTTGCCTGCTCTGATATAGCTGTCTGCTTCAGGTATTTTTCGGGCAGCGCTTAACAGCAGAGCAAAGGCAAGGTCGGCGGTGGTCTCTGTCAGCACGCCCGGCGTATTGGTCACCATGATGCTTCGCCGGGTTGCGGCATCAATATCGATATTGTCATAGCCCACCGCGATGTTGGAGATGACTTTGAGAGATGAAAGCTCGTTCATCACCTGAGAATCGATCCTGTCGTTCAGTAAACTGACCAGGCCTGCCTTTCCTCGAGCTCTTTTGACAAGTTTCGGTGAGGGCAGGATTGTGTCCGTGTTATTTATATCAATGGTATGTCCTTCCTTTTCCAATATTTCGATGACTTCCCCGAACACTTTCCTGGTAATAAATATTTCAGCCATGTTAAAAAAACTCCTTTACCCGAATTTCCCATGAAACATATGGATCATACGGTCAAAACCAAACGATATAGATGTTAACGGGTGTAAAATCAGAGTCACCCATTCTATACTTTTAAAATTCAATACTATTCGAACCGTCGTTCAAATTGCTGTTCGATAACCTCCGTACCCCACTGCATGCCGTTGTGTTGTTCTATAAGTTTGAAATCATGCTTCTCGTAGAGATATCTCGCAGGATTAAGACCCTCAAAAGTCCAGAGGTAGACTCTTTTGTAGCCTTTGTTACGGCAAAAATCCATAGCCGAATGGATCAGCCGATTGCCGATGCCTTTCCCGCGCAGCGCATCGGACACGATGAACCACCGGAGATGCGCACCCTTGCCTGTGTTGTAAATTCCGTCGATGGTAATGGATCCTTCAATACGGCCTTCCAATGAAGCCGTCCAGAAGCCATCTCGATTTTTGTCATATCTTCCGATGAATTCTGCAAGTCCGGCGGCCACCTTTGATTCGAAGAAGGGCCCAAATTTCCAATGCGCATTATAGTAAGTTCCATGAAGTTCAACCACCCGGCCGATGGAACCGGGGATATAGCCCCTGGTTATCTTAATGTCTGACATATGGACTCCGATTTACTTTTTTGATTGGAATAGAATGTTTGTACCTCTTTCTTTCGAACCGATTCCGTCAATGCCAGGTGATGGGCGGCGGGAAGCTTCATTCTAAGTGATAAATTTCTTGTACGATTTCAGCAAACCATAGCGGCTTTTGAACGATGACATATATTAAAATCAGACCGATAATAGGTATCGGTATTACCGCATCAATAATTCCGAAAAGGCATAAAATCAAGATGGATTTTGTTCTTATGTTCATAATCTGAAAGTCCCCATATTATAAAAAAGGATCAAACCTGAATGTTCTATCCAAGAAGTGAATATCGGAAATCACAACATTCAGCGCCTTCCATTATGGTTTTTGTTCTTCTTAACTCGATTTGTGGATTAAATCCTTCCATAAAGGAGAAATCCCTGTTGCACGAAAGAAAGAATCCGATATCTTTTATACCCATTCTTACATACATCTGTGCATATTCACAGTGGGTGACATCAAAGAATAGCGCGGTTTCATTTTCTTTGAGCATCTCTATGGTCAATGCATTATCTTTAGCCCAAACTTCTTTTACGATTTTAGACAGTTCAGCTATGGTGTTTCCAGAATATTCCTGTGCCGATTTTTTTCCGGACGCAACTGCATCTTGGCTGATGACGTTCTTGGCGATTTCTATGGCTTTTTCATAACCGATCTCTCGAGCAAAACCGTAAATGAGCGAAGAAACAATCGGCGCTTGTATTTCCCGGCACTTTTGATGGGTTATTTTCATTTCAGATGGATCCCCTTCCACGATCAGTCGTTGAGGCCTTATATTGATAGACATTGACACAACATTGCCATTGTTATTTGAGCGCTTCAAGTGCTTCTTTGGCGGCTTCTATCACCTCAACGGGATACGGACCGTTCAAGAGTGTTTCTATCTTTGGGATTACTCCTTTATCCCCGGCGTTGCCCAAAAGGTAGAGGATGTCTCCTTTGACCGTATCTTCTGCCTGGGAAAAATAATCCCATAAAAATGGGATGGTCTGGCCGGCCAGTTTACGGTTTTCCTCGGCTATGGTTTCAAACACGACCATGGCCGCCAGGCGAACCGGCCATTTTTCATGAATCAAGAGGTCCATGAAGGCCGGAAAGATTTCTCCACATTCGAGCATCAACCTCCACAGCGCCTCCTTCTTCAAACATGGCTTGCAGCGATGATGCACTGAGCTGAGAGGGATTCCGGGTCAATATCATATCGACCACTTCTTCGATCTGGATCGATCCGGTCCAGCGAAATTGATCTTCGAGTAACACGGTGGGTGCGGAATGAATATTGTCGGATGCCGCTATCTCAGGAAAGAGCGAACCATCGATAATGATCAATTTTATGGATTCGTTTCCCTTGGCAAGGGAAAGAATTTGCACGACTGTCTTCGGACAAAAAGGACAATGGGGCATAATATAGATTTTCAGCAAGGCAGGGATCCGGTTATTAAAAAGCTTGTTCTGGACCGATACATTCACATGTTGGGCAGGGGTGTCACGGTTGGCCAAAACATCCAGAAAAGGTTCGAGCACCTTGCCTACGGGAATTTCCTGGTATCGGACGTTGCCGACCTGGATTGCAGGAGGGGTCGATTCTTCGTACTTTTCCGGTTTAATTTTGATGTTAGGGGCAAGGCGCGTCAAATTGTTCATCTTGGGTCAAGATCAGATCGATGAATATATCATCATCAAGTTCTTGGGCCCATCGGGTTATTTTCTGTGCGTCTTCTTTTAGAATCATCTGTGCGTCCTGGAACACGCTCTGTGCGTGGAAAATAGAGTTAGCGAACTATGGTGGATAGAAAACGTCTTGTTATCGCAGTTTTTCAGGATTTGGCCGGTGATGTCCTCTATTTTGAACATTGGGTGTCTGCCTTTTTGGGTGAAAAATACCGGTTACCCGGTATCTGCGCCCCCGAGAACAGCAAAGATATCCTTTGAAGGAATTGCGCCTTCTCTCAGAATTTTCGGAAAATCATGTGTAACATCGACGACGGTTGAACCGATGCCGCCTTTGCGGCAATCAGCGGGTCTATTTCTGAAACTTTTGTACACCCTGAATCCCCGGTAATGTTGGCGCTTGTGGCGGTTATGGGGCTTTTGAGAGCCTTCGCAAGCGCCAGTGCAACAGGGTGTTGCGGCATTCGGACACCGATCTTGCCTGTACCGGCGGTAAGGTTTGCGGGCAACACCTTTTTGGCCTCAAATACGATGGTCAGTGCACCCGGCCAGAAGCATTCCATAATGCGAATGGCTGTAGAGGGGATTTTTTGAACCAGCATTGTCAGATCTTTTTGTTCGTGCATAAGGACAAGCAGCGGTTTATTATACGGCCGCTGTTTTATTTCAAAGACTTTGTCGATAGCTTTGATGTTCAAGGCCTCTGCACCCAGTCCATAAAGGTGCTGGGTAGGGAACATGATGACCCCCCCGTTTTTAACGATCCGATAGGCCTCTAAGATTTGATCATGAGAGGGATTGAGAGGGTCAACTTGAATGATCTTTAAGCTTTTTTGCTTTTTGATCAACTTGTTTTGCAAGCTCCTTTTTATACGTTTCCAGCATTTTTGTAAGGTTCGGGTCTGCAAGTGCGAGTATCTGTACGGCAAGGATACCTGCGTTTCTTGCACCCGGCTTCCCGATGGATACCGTGGCGACAGGGACCCCCGGCGGCATTTGAACGGTTGACAGGAGTGCATCGAGCCCCTGAAGGCATGAAGAATCTATGGGAATCCCGATGATCGGCAGCGAAGTATGCGCCGCTATAAACCCGGCCAGATGGGCTGCGTGTCCGGCTCCGGCAATAATGACTTTTATGCCCCGCTTATGGGCGGAAACGGCAAATTTAATCGCTCTTTTGGGACTTCGGTGTGCGGAGGCAACCGTCATTTCATAGGATATTCCAAACTGTTTCAAAACCGAAGCGGCTTCTTCCATAATTTTAAGATCAGAATCGCTCCCCATGACAATCCCGACTTCAGGCGGCCGGCCGGATTGTTTTAAATTCTTCTTTTCTGTTTTCAAATAAACCTCCTTTTCAGGATGTGTTGGCAAGGCTTTCAAGCAAATCTTGCTTCTTTTGAACGAGTTCCTTTCGATCAATCTTTGCACCTTTGGTACCGCCATTTAGGGCAATCTCCGAAAGGTAATACTTTCCGTCGTCTGTAATCTTAATATCCAAGTGGGCATAGGGAAATTTACCGCGTTCCATCGCAGCATGACAAAATTTTTCTATATTCTCGTCCGGATCGTAGGGATAACTTTCTCCACCCATGGAGATATTCATCCTGAAATTGTTAGGATTATTTCTGACATATGCCTCCATGTAATCCCCAACAATGATAACCCGTACGTCAATAAAGTCGTCTAAAAAAGGCTGAACAACAAAAGGATATGAAGATTCAGACAAGGCCATGAAACTGTATAAGACTTCAATGGTGTCCCACTTTCGCACACCATGGCCGCAGTGCAGATGGTCTTCCTTTGTAATCACAGGGGCGATCTTGAGTCTGTTATAGATATTTATCATATTGATAAGATCCGACCGTCGCGCAATAACAAATGTATGGGGCAACATCCATTTTTTAAAAATGAGGGCTTGCGCAGCCTTGGAGTTGTTCAGAACCTGTGAAAGGGGAGATGGAAAACATGAAATGCCCCGTTCGAGAAGATCGATAAGGACAGAGTGTTTCATATGTTTGTAAGCCAGTGTCCCTAAAAAAATATCTTCGGAACGAAGGTCTTGATAGACTTCCTTGAGTTCCCTGCTGCCTCTGACGATCATTGAATCACCCGCCGCTTTTGTGTCCTTCGATACTTAACTCAATCAATCTGTCCAGAAATTGGCCAAAAGGAATGCCCGCGGCAGCGGCTGCTTGTGGCAATAGGCTTGTGGCGGTCATGCCGGGAATTGTGTTAGTTTCAAGGACATAAAGCTCGTTGTCTTTGAGAATCATATCTGTTCGGCTGTATCCTCTGCAAAAAAGCGCTTTATGGGCTATTTTGGCTGTTTCCAGTGCCTTCTTGGTGATCACGTCGTCGATCCGGGCCGGACATATTTCCTGGGTGACACCTGCTGTATACTTTGCCGTGTAATCGAAAAAGTCACAGGATTTATCAGGAATTATTTCAATGATGGGCAACGCTTCCAGATTCTCATTGCCGACAACACCGCCGGTAAGTTCAATCCCGTCGATATATGCTTCTATCAGAATCATCGGATCCTCTTTAAAGGCTGCATTCACCGCATCCTTTAGGGATTTCGTGGATTTAACCAGGGAGATTCCGACACTCGAACCACTGGCCACCGGCTTTACAACCAGGGGCAGACCCAGTTGTTCGGCACATGCGTCCGAATCTAAAACATCATCTTTTTTTATCACGATGTAGGGCGGGATCCGAAGTCCGGATTTTTCGTAAAGATGTTTGGAAGCCAGTTTGTTCATAGCCAGAGCACTCCCCAGAACACCCGAGCCCTGATATGGAATATCCAGAAGGTCGAGCATCCCCTGGAGTGTACCGTCCTCACCAAACGGCCCATGGAGAATTATCAGTGCGGCATCAATTTTAGGCGCATCCGCGACCAGTTGCGGAAGATCGGTTTTTGGATCATAACGAATGATATGGTACTTGTTGTGATCCAGTGCGTCATAGACCTGGTTTCCGCTGGCGATGGAAACTTCACGTTCGGAGGATATCCCGCCGGAGAGAAGCGCAATAGTTAGTTTTTTCATGGGTTGCCTTTCAGTTTGACTAAAGTTGAAGTGGATGTGCTGCCTAAATGTTTCTATTACTTAAAAAGCCGTTCCTTGAACCTGTTATATTCTTCAAGGGTAATGAGGCCGTTTTCAAGCAGACGGACAAGTTCGGAAAATTCTTTATATTGAATCGATTCCGGGTCTTCGAGTTGCTTGACATGGCCGGATGAACTGCTGTCCAAAGCAGGCAGATTGTTCTTTGCCCCGTCTATTTTTAATGAAGCCAGTCCGCCAAAGAAACTGACCTCAACCGTTCTTCCGCTATAGCGATGAGCGCTGAGTATTTCCCTGAGAGTCTTTCCTTCCATTTTTATGCGCTTGTAAAAATGTAAGCCCGAAGCAATTATGGCTATTGAACCGCCGATAAAAATCCATATCATGTAATTTATTACGCCCCGGAAAAAAATGACCATCATGACCAAACCCGCCACCAAAATAACATGGAGGAGAAGGATAAAATAGGCCATGAGGACACTTTTAAAATGCCGGCTCTCTTTTTCTTTTTGCTTAAATACCATAATTGGAACTTAGCTTACTCCCGTGTCATTCCACCGGTAACATAATTTTATTGATTTATTGAATTCTCGAATCGTTCTGTCAGCTTTCCCATATAATGTTGGGGCATTTCAA
>JAFCZV010000428.1 GCA_019314155.1 Deltaproteobacteria bacterium | reverse complement strand
ATTCCCTGATATCCCGGTATGCCCTGATCTCTTAATTGACGGACGGTGGAGGTAATCAGGCAGTACATCTCCGTTCCGTCTTTTTTGCGAAGCTTGGCTTCAAAATCTCTCACAGATCCTTTTTGTTCCAACTCCTTCCGAAATCTGTTATATTCATCAATATCCACAAAGACGGCTTCCGTGCTCAAGCCAAACATTTCTTCTCTTGAATACCCGAAGAGGTCCAGCGTTGATTGGTTGAAATCGATCAGATCACCCTGTTCGGCACTCATATAGATTGCGTCTCTGGATTCTTCGAAAAGCGTACGATATTTCTCTTCGCTCCGTTTCAATTGCCGGTCGGTCCGTTTACGTTCCTGTCGATTCTTCGCTTCGCGCAATTCCCGTTCAATGGCCGGATTCAGTCGCGCCATATTATTTTTCATTATGTAATCATGTGCGCCGGCTTTCATGGCATCCACGGCAATTTCATCGGCAATGGTACCGGATACAATGATGAACGGCATGTCCAACCCATTTTGATTATAGATTTCCAAGGCAGAGAAAGCGCTAAAACCCGGCATGGAATAATCGCACAGGATGAGATCCCAGTGATGGCTATTGAGAGCATCGCTCATGGTTTCGGCGACATCGACGCGTTCGCAAGTCGGCCTGAAGCCTCCTTTCTTCAGCTGTGTCGGCGGAGATTCGTTCAGGACCAGCCAGTAAAGCCCCAGCTGTTTGATGGCTTCTGAAAATTGGGTAAAGTCCACCGGTTTACGAATATAACTGTTGGCGCCCAACCGATAGCCTTCGGATAAATCCCGTTCCTCCTTGGAGGAAGTAAGGATAACTACCGGAAGCAGTTTTGTCCGGTCGTCGTTGCGAAGACGCCTCAATACTTCCAGACCGTCTATTTTTGGGAGCTTCAAATCGAGGAGGATAACTTGAGGCATCACGCTCATGTCACGGCCTTCATAGGCTCCGGTGCCGAACAGATAATCGAGAGCTTCGGATCCGTCTCTAGCGATCACCACCTCGTTCATAATATTATTTTTTTTGAGTGCGCGAATGGCCAGCAGTTCATCGTCAGGGTTGTCTTCAACCAGGAGTATTATTTTTTTATTCATATGTTCCTTTCCATAATATTAAAGCGCAAAATAAAAAGTAGCCCCGCGATCGACGTATCCTTCAGCCCAGATCCGTCCGCCGTGGCGGTGAATAATTCGCTGAACTGTGGCAAGGCCGATGCCGTAGCCATGAAAATCCGTATCCTTATGCAAGCGCTGAAATGCACCAAACAGTTTGTTGGCATAGGCCATATCAAATCCGGCGCCATTGTCGCGGACACAATAGACGAGTTCATCATCCTGGACAACCGTATCGAATATGATCCACGGCTTATCTCGCTTTGATGTAAATTTCCATGCATTCCCAAGCAGATTTTCCAGCACAACTTCAATGAGGTTGGGATCGCAATCCGCGGTCACACGATGTCCGATAACGATATCTATGTGACGATCCGAATCACTTTCCTGGAGCTTTTCCACAATTCTCTGTGCGATCTCGCTCAAATTCACTTCTTGTTTCTTTAGCTCCCTGCGTGAAATCCTTGACAGGGAAAGCAGATCGTCAATGATCTGTCCCATGCGTTGGCTTGCTGAACGCACCCGCCCGAGATAATCCTGGCCTTCGGCGTCCAGTTGGTCCTTATATTCTTCAAGCAAGGCCATACTGAAGCCGTCGATACTGCGTAGAGGCGCCCGAAGATCGTGTGAAACCGAATATGAAAACGACTCCAGCTCCTTGTTGGTGGCTTCAAGCTGCGCCGTCCGCTTCTTTACGCGTTGCTCAAGCTCCTCATTGAGGGCCCGGAACCTTTCTTCAGCACGAATCCGCTCGCTGACATTTTCGCAAATGATATATTCTTTTTCTTCATTAACGATCACCTGCCTAAAAATAATATTCTGTATACTTCCATCCTTGGCGGTAACGTTAAATGGCCGGGCCTCTGTTTTGGACTTGACAGCCTTTTGCATGTCTTCTTTCCAATGGGTAATGAATTCTCTCCGCTCGAAAATATTCGGGAAAATCCTGCTATACCAATCTTGGACGGTGGGGATGTCTTCCAGTTTGTAGCCAAAGCTTTCGATAAATTCAGGGTTGATGTAGTCCACTCGTCCGGAAGTATCGACGACGGTAATGGGATACGGGGAAAGCTCTACCATTCTCGTTAAAAGTTTTTCAGTTTCGGAATATTTATTTATATATCTGGATGCCAACAGCACACCCGTTAAAAGGGCGATAAAAAAGGATAGCCGTTCGAACAGCGCATATGGGGGAACGTTAAACACCACCAGATCGAGAAGGCTGTCCGATCCTTTTGCAGTCATTGAGTTCGGAAGATCCCGGAATATTAAACTAAAGGCACCATCAACCACCCAAAAAACACAGCCGATTAAAATAGCGGTACCCAGAAGATAGTTCGATCTTTTCTGTTCGATAATTTCATGTCGCCGCAACACCTTTCTAAGGGGACCGAAAAGTATCAGAACATTCGATAACAATAAAACGAGATAACCGTTAAACGCAGCTCCTAAAACCTTATAATTTACATACTGCAGGGAAACCGATGTTTGGGTGATCTCTGGAGCCCAAGGCGGGGGGTTGAGCTGAAATATCCATCTGAAAACCGTATACAAGATTATGGTGTTAAATAAACGAAATGGAAGTTCGGCTGCGTAGCGATGCCATATTTTTTTTCCGGTTTTTCTGAATTTTTCAGCACTCCATCCATGCCATACGATCCATAATGCGAACAGGAAATACGTAACAACGGATTCCCAACCACCTTTTATCCCCATGACCTGAGCGCCAATGCCGAAAATGGCAGAGACCAAACCGTATCGCCACCCCCATTCAAGAGATACGATCAGCGGGAATACCAATCCGGCTATGAATTTAAATTCATATGGTGGTAGTAAAAAAACAAAAGGATGTTGACTCAGCCAAAACCCTATAACACCGGAAATAATAGAGATGAAAATTTTAAATGATATCTCTTTAGCGATATTCGGGTCCTGATCCATGGTTGTGTTACGATCATCTGAATTCATTGCCATCTTAATCCGTCATAGATATTTTTTGCCAAATTTTCACATCAGGTGTCAGGACCACCTTAATAAATAGCATGTCCTTTCAATCACTATGCAAAAATTGGGCCTAGTGTCCCAATTTAATATTAAATATAATTATATTAATAGGATATTTAACCTGAAAATCCACTTCCCAATAATTCTTGACAAA
>JAFCZV010000427.1 GCA_019314155.1 Deltaproteobacteria bacterium | reverse complement strand
AGCAAAATACTGCTTCCAGTACAGGTTTGTCAGACGCGTCTGCTGATCACTAAATGGGGGTTCGAATATCCCTACATAACCACTTTCAAAGCCAAGGCCACTGGGAGCGATATCTGTATATTTGTGGCGATTCTCGATCTTCCAGTTCAAACTTCCCTTGTTTTCTCTACCACGGTTCACCAGATCCCAGTAGCCGAAGAAACGCACCATACCGCTACTGGCATTATCTTCACCTGGACTGTCGCTTACGCCCATAAAGAGCGCGGTGTAATCAAGGCTCCAATTGAACCCGGTCTTTTCCCCCACCCCGTCCCGCCATTTCCGTATGGGAGACAACAGGCGCGATTCATAGAGCGGATTGGCTTTCCGGTCCAGTGCGATCTGATTCTCAACCTCGTTTGTGGAAAGGCGGGGCCTGATGTTACTCTCGGGAGTGGTTTCGACCGCTTGTGTTGCTGACACAAGGCTAATAAAAACGACTGACAAGTAGATGATTATTGATGTTTTCATATCTTTAATTCACCCCTTACCATGTAGCATCCCAGTCATAGGCACCGGCGGCGCGCCGGAGCGCCCCGATTGGATACAGTGAGCTAACTTACATGCTGAACGAATGCCCGGCTGGTTTGGGCGCCGATTGGAAAGACTCATGAGTAGGTGGAACCAGCAGATTCTTGTAAGACTTTCCATCTTTCATGATGAACAGCAGGTTGTCCGCTTTGAGGATCAACTTAATGTCCTTGGTTGGATCGCCTTTCCAGATCAGCAGGTCCGCCCAGGCGCCCTCTTCGACAACACCCAGTTTGGCTTCAATGAAGTCATTGCGGTTCTGGTTGACATTTTCACGCAGGAACTGTCCGGGCAATGAAGTGGACATTTTCATTGATTCCAGCGACGTGTATTTCAGGTCATCGGGAAAGGCGGTGGTTGGTGTTGCGACATTTACTAATGCATTGTGCCAGTTATCCCAACCGAACATATCCGAACCATTAAAGGTTTTGACCTTGTATTTTTTCATAGTCTTGATGGTAGTTTTAACGCCTTCACAAACCATCTTCGCTTTGGTTTTCATACCTTCAGTATACCAGTCCGGAAACGCACCACAAAGAAGTGTATAACCACCATATGGCTGGATTGACCACCATGCGCCTGATTCCGCGAGAGGCTTGATGGATTTTTCCGTGGTCAGAAAACCATGCTCGAAGCTCTTAACACCGGCTTTGATCGACTTGAGATAGGCATCATCTGTATAAGCATGAATCGCCACATAGGTGCCATATTCTTTCGCTGCCTGAACAGCAGCTTCCATCTCTTCCGGTGATGGTGACTGCAAATGCAGCGGGTCAAATTCACTGGCAACACCGCCACCCGCCATGACCTTAAGAAAATCCGCACCATTACGAAGGTTCCAGCGACCTGCTCTCAGCCATTCTGCACGGCCATCGACAACGTGGGTATTCTGTACTTTGATCTGGTAGTTTGATTCTCCTGGTGCTGCCACACGGCTGCCCCAGTCACTGTGGCCACCGGTTGGCCCAATTGCAGGACCACTGGTGTAAACACGCGGACCCGGCAACATGCCTTTATTTATTGCTCTTTTGATCCCAATGCTGTTACCGGCGATATCACGGATGGTTGTAAAGCCACTTCTCAGCAAGTATTCCGCTGCTCGTGAGGCATGTGCCCCCTGCACGTAAGCATCCCAGTTGTTTCCGGCTGCTGTACCACCATTGAGCATCAGGTGTTGGTGCATGTCGATCAGCCCCGGGGTCAGCGTGCCGCCCTTGCCGTCGATTTTGACGACTTTCGGAGCATTAATCTTGCCGATTTTCTTAATCTTGTTGCCCTCCACCAGGACATTAACGCCTTTTGTAACTGAATCGCTGGTTCCGTCCCATACGTTGACATTGGTGATCAATACCTGAGGCTGGGCCTCTTTTTTCTTCTCTTGTGCCTGGGATTGCGGCAATGTAATTGCCACTACCAAGGCTGTAATGGCCAGTATTGTGAAAAACAGGTTTTGCTTTTTCATTTTTCCGTTTCCTTTCAATTAATATGGTTTATATATTTGCGTTTTATTACAAGGTATTCTTATAAATCTTGCCATCTTTCATGATGAGCTGCATATGGCTTTCATCCTTGAGAACGTCGAGTTGCTTGAGATGGTTGCCGTCTATAATCAGCAGGTCGACATAGCCAGGATTGCAGTATTTTAATTTGTAGAGCAACATACATGCCAATATAATTCTATTGTGTATGTGGTTGTTATCTTGAAGGAAACGGACTCAAGCATATGTCTCACTAAAGGTTAAATGATACATTTTTGTACCACGAAAAAATGAATCCGAATATTTAAAACATCAAATTCCTGCAGATCTTAGTTAATAAAAAATCAGGCGAGTTCAAAAATAAATGCATTGTGTTGCGAGTGCACTTGTCCGATTAAAAATGTGTAACATCGGGGTTGGGTCTGGACATGCTTGGATTTAATAAAAAACCGTACGGGATTCGACCAATATTTCTCAATCGAAAAAATAAGGCGGATACAATATGTTGTGTATGTTTTTCGGTCTTCAAACTTTTGATATATTGAGAGTATCTCAGTTCAGGCGAA
>JAFCZV010000426.1 GCA_019314155.1 Deltaproteobacteria bacterium | reverse complement strand
TTTGATCAGTTGTTTTATTTTTCGGGGCATTAATTTATAGTATTACTTTGATACTATTTTGTCAACTTTATTTGATAGCGTTGTCAATAGCATTTCCAAAGGTTCGGGCTTTAAATTTTTGGAATTTTGGGGTCAACCAGGCTTCTTTTGAACTTTTCAAAGTATCAGAAAAAAATCTCTTTAAAGTATTTAGTCGGTCTGTCCGTTGCTGTTTTATTTGGGACACTGTTTTTTGGGTTACGCCCCAAGGATTTTAACTTTTCAAACGATGTCACATGGATCACAGAGCAACCCGGCATTCGGTTCAGTGAGTTTGGCATAGCCTACACGGATCCCATTAAGGAATTGAGCAAAGAAAAAGACTTTGGGGAAAGTGGGTTTTCAGTAGAAATTGTTTTAAAACCGGCAAGTTATCATGAAGATGGATTTTCTTCTAAACGTCTAAGCGAGGTTTTGATCTTTTCTTTTTGAATTTTCGGAAGCTTTTTTAAATAGTTTGCGGCTTGTCGATGAACGATTAATGTAGCCATTAGATTGAATCCAGGTCAACGTAAGCTTTGATATTTCCAGACTCTCTGTCCTTGCATGCTTCCTTTAAATCAGCAATAGCATTTTCATTTAAATCTAAACTAAGCAATTCTTCAATTTTTTTAAAGTCCTCAAAAAGGATGATGACTTCTTTAGGATTGCCGTGTTTATCGACAATATGTTTTTTATTAATGGATATCATATTTACTCCTTTCCCAAAAAGTCCATTTATTTTTTATTAGCAATTATAAGTTTATATTGGAAGATCGTCAATAAATTAGTTGTTGTTCATGATAGTAAAAGTTCGTATAAAAACAAAAACAGGACGTCCCATAAAACCGATTTAGGTTACGTCTCATTACTTTGGCGAATGAGCCGACGTGCCTGCCCCACCATGTAGAGGGGAAGCGATAGCAGGAGATAGGGTATGTTGGGTCCGGCGGCCAGGGCTGTCTGCGACTCAAGTAAAGAAGGAAGATCACTATTGAACCGTACGCCAAATGATCGGTGTTTTTCGCGCAGGAACAGATGGAGCGATTTTAGAGTTCCGCTTTTGCCTGTCTTAATTTCAACTGGGATAATAAGTGTGCCTTCGGAAATCACGTAGTCAATTTCAGCCGACGAGTTTTTCTTTTCTCGAATCCAGTAAAATACCTCGGGCTCACAATAAAGATGCCGGGAAAATAGTAGATGCTGCCCGATAAACTGCTCGGAAATAGCACCGGCATTAATTCTCATAACATCCCCGGCCTTTTCATAATCAAGCAAATTCAGGCCGGTGGCCGTTGACATCAGGCCCACATCGAGAAAAAGAACCTTAAATTTTTTTGGATGGATGGTTGCCCCAAGAGGGATGCCGCTACAGGATGAATGATAGACAGGGGATGCTACTCGAGCGTGAAACAGCAGGTTCAATGCCTTTGCCAGATCTCCTGATCGCTCATTACGATCCACGTTAACATATTTGAACTTCGAGCTTACAAGAAGCGGGATTTTCTTGAACAGAAGCTGGAGCCGCTGGTGTTTGACCCTTTTTCCATATTTGTTAAAATCGTCCTGGAAGGTTGCCAGAACAGAATGTTTTATTGATTCGCATTCCTGCCATGAATTATTGTTGATATAAACTGAAACGGCTTCGGGCATGCCGCCGGTAACCAGAAAGATTCGGAGCAGATCCATTAGACGGTTGTGAAGCGGTTCAGGTATGCTGTCGCCTAAAGAAAATTCATTCAGGAAAGTTACCAACCTGTCCTTACCGGCCGCCAACAGGAACTCTTCTAATTGCATAGGTCCCAGGTGCAAATACTCGATACGTCCCACCGGCATGGAGAAAGATGGTTCTTCAAGGACAAGCTCCAACAGGGAACCGGCTGCGATAACATGCAGTTTGGGCAATTGTTCATAAAAATACCGAAGCGAAACAAGTAGCTCCGGCGTTGCCTGAATCTCATCGAGAAAGAGCAGCGCAGCACCTGGCTGTATGGAAATATTGTATTGCAATTCCAACAGTTGAACAATTTTTCGGGGGTCCTTTGAGGCAAATAGCGATGCGATCTCAGGGTCTTGTTCGAAATTGATTTCCACCAACTGATCAAAATATTTTCTGGCAAACATTCGTACCAGATATGTCTTGCCCACCTGTCTGGCTCCGCGGATGACCAGGGGCTTGCGGGTTGGCTTTGATTTCCAGGTTTTCAAATATTCCAGGGCGAATCGAAACATATCTCCTCCAGAGAGAAATTCATGGGTTGTTAGGTCGTTAAAAATGATATTATCAGGGGTAACTTTATCATAAAATGAAAAAAAAGCAACCATCTTTTTGAAGGTGTCCGCAGATCCGCCTGCCAATGAAAGCTCGCCCGCCAGCCAAGCCCGCCCGGTAGTCGCCTGAGGCGCAGCCGATGGCGGACGGGTAAGGTGAGGCGGCCAGGGGCACGAGCGAACAGGTTTTATAGATTAGCGCAGATTATAAGAGATGAGGCAAGGCTGGAAGCTGGTAAATGCAAGGCTGGAAGCTGGTAAATAGGCTTCACATTCCACTGGGCACCGCATTGCGGCATCTTCGACAGGCAGGGCAGGCGAAAATGCGAAAATACTTTGAACACCCCCCAGTACCATATGCCAGCCTGTCCCGGTGCTTCTACGGGGACCTGCTTGGCGGAGCAAGCAAGGAGAAAGAATAAAGGTATAAGGCGAAAGACGGAGGGCAAAATATCTGATGAGTCTCTTTTAATGATCAGATGAAGCTGCTTTTTCCTGCTGGATCCTTTCGTGTAACCATATTTTTATTAAGGCCGAACGATCTACACCAATACTTTCTCGAATTTGATCAATATCTT
>JAFCZV010000058.1 GCA_019314155.1 Deltaproteobacteria bacterium | reverse complement strand
ACTCGAAAAAGAAATATACTGTACGCCCTCGGAAATCTGATCTGCAGAACGGTATTCATCTTCAAAAGGCAAATAGACCAGCTCTTCAAACGGTATAATATTCATATCGATTTCACTGCAATATTCTTCAGTCATCCTGTGAGCCGCATCTCTCGGGTAGAAAAAATCCCCGGCGGCATCTTTTCCAGGGCTGGCGTGATCACGTCCGATGATAAAATGAGTGCAGCCGTAATTTTTAGCAACGATTGCATGTAAAAGTGCATCCCTGGGTCCGGCCAGACGCATGGAAAGGGGCAACAAATTCAGCACAAAAGAATCCGGGGGGTAGTGCCGGGTCACCGCCCGATAACACCGAACCCTGGTGTAGTGATCAAAATCGCCTGGCTTTGTCATGCCTGTAACAGGAAGAAGAAGCAGATTGGCCTTAGCCCGACGCATGGCTCGGACCGTCATTTCAAACTGAGGGCGCTGGATAGGATTCCGGGTTTGAAATCCAACAACCCGACGCCATCCGAGCTTATGATAAATATTCCGAACCTCCTGGGGTGTCATGCGAAGCTGTTTAAAGTCAAAATGCAGAGGAAGACTTAGAACCTCGAGTTTGCCTCCGATGTAATAATCCCCCTCGGTATTGGACAGATACTTAACTCCCTGGTGGGCAGTGTCGGTGGTACCGTATACCAGAGTTGCTTCTTTCTCTCGCTCTGCAGGCCACATATCCTCAACATGCATAATGGCCAGAAAAAATCCTTCGTGATCCCTCAAGGTGACCGACTGGCCGGCTTCCAGAGTTCGGGCTTTAGTATCGGATATACTTAAGCATATCGGTATGGGCCACAGGACACCATTTTGAAGGCGCATGCGGTCGAGGACGGATTCGTAGTCCGCTCGGGTCATAAAACCGTCAAGGGGTGAAAAGGCTCCGTTTGTCAGGAGTTCGAGATCACAAAGCTGCCGATCATTCAGGGTAATGTCCGGCAGGTTCAGGGCGATATCCTTGAGCATTGCAGCCCGTTCTTCATCCACCATAAGATTGATTAATGAACCGCCGTGAGGTTCAACTTTCGATACACTTTTCATTCAACAGCCTCCGATCAGTGTTTTCGGATTGTCGTAATTATGCCCCAAGACAAAATTGAGAACATCTGTAAGACAACCCATTTATTTCCCATGTATTTTTGGAAGATATTTTCATATCGTATTGTTATCATATGATAATTAATTGTTTTAATTTGAAATCGTAATCAAACCTGAACTCATTGTCAAGGGAAATGGCGCGTGCGCCCAAAAGGTCGGTGGACGACAATTTCGACTTTGGGGCCGTGTCTAAGTAAAACCAAGTTCCCGTTATCGTTGAATCCGCCTGCCCGGTGAAATGCTTGCCCAATGAAATTCAACACCTATTTCACAGGGGGGCACCCTCAGCTTTCCCTCAATTAGGATTTGACATGATGGGACGTATCATTCTAAATTATTTTTACTCGAGGTTCCAACCCCAATGTTTTTTAACAACAACCGAACGAAGAACGACCTTACGCCATAATATTTAGCGATGATCAAGGAGGGGAAATGAAAGTCGTAGCCTTTAATGGAAGCGCAAGAAAAAATGGGAATACAGCGATACTCGTTAACCATGTGTTTCGAGAGCTTGAAAAAGAAGGGATCGAGACTGAACTGATGCAGCTTGCCGGCAAGAAAATACGCGGATGTATCGCCTGCAATAAGTGCTTTGAAAATAAAGATCAACGATGTTCAGTGACCCATGATGTATTAAATTCGTGTATTGAAAAAATGATCGAAGCCGACGGTATAATCCTTGCCTCTCCCACATATTTCGCTAACATTTCCACGGAGCTTAAGGCATTAATCGACCGATCAGGAATGACGAACATCGCCAATGGTGGAATGTTTAAACGCAAAGTTGGTGCTGCCGTCGTCGCCGTTCGCCGCGGCGGAAGCATTCATGCATTCAACGCCATAAACCATTTCTTTTTTATCGGGGAGATGATTGTTCCAGGCTCCAACTATTGGAACATGGGCTTTGGCCTGGACAAGGGCGATGTGGAAAAAGACGAAGAAGGTCTTCTTACCATGAAAGTCCTCGGCAAGAATATGGCGTGGCTGTTGAAGAAAATTCACTCACAGTAGATCACTACGGCTCACCCTTGATGTCTCTCTCTGAACCTGGGGCATCCTCGACTTTCGCTCAATTAGGGTCTTACATCACCCTAATGGCCATATTCGGATCTACTCTGGGGGCTTGAATAGGTCTATCGCTTCGGGATCTATTGATGCCTGTCCATTTTCTATGGGGCCAAATAGTTCGACCCGGCCGGATTCTATGGATGACTGATCGGTTTCAATAGGAAAGATTGAAAATTTAATGCCATGGGTTTGTCTAATCACTAAACACCCGGTTCTTATCTGAAATTTCATACCCCAAAGCCAAAATAACCTTTCGTTTTGTTTCCATTCTGCAAGACATTCCGTTTTCAATCCGTGTAATGGTCATCGGAGATATGTTCGCATTTCGGGCCAGCTCAGCCTTACTAATCATAAGGGATTCTCTAATTTCTCTTAAGGAGTTTTTTCTCATTTCTTGCTTCCGAAAACCGGTTTGGGTTTATTATGGAATTGGGATTGAAAGTTTTACTGTTTTCTGCATGCAAATATCATGCAGAATCAATGAGTTACGATTTATCGTTGTAAATTATGTTTATTATCACATGGTTATATCGATAACGGCATCAAAACGACCATTATAATCGATGGAAAGATATCTGAAATTGTGGGGTAAATTCCATAAAAAATATGAAAACAATTACACATTTCCAGAACAATACAGTAAAACCATAATTAGGTGAAAGTTTAGGATACCCCATATGTTGCTGCTTTAGGGTGATAATGTTCTTTTGCACCAGTGTTTTGTGGGTGGGTTGGATTTGAGGGATTGCCCCAGCTAAATGACCTGCAAATCGAACGGGGTTAATATTTCATTGGGCTGGCATTTCACTCCGATATGATTAGCCGGATTTAGGCGCAGGCAGGATTGGTTGGCTCAGACATCGAGGGTAAATCTCTATAAGCCATTTCAAGACCTTCCGGGTTGATCATTTTCCCTTAATATGTTTTGACAAATGTAAATCCATAAGCATCTGCGTTTCCATCCGAATTTGTATCGAAAATGTTTGCTTGACAAAGCCAACCTACCCATTTGAATAGACGGGTTATGTTCGGCGGCTTGACTTTTTCTTTTCCTTTCGATGTTTCGGTTTCATATCTAATAAATTCCTCGGGGGTGGAATCATATATATCTCGAACATCGATCGGCCCCAGTGTCAACAGTGAAGCATCAGGGGATTCTAAATAAACCGGGAAATCCGGATAAACAGGGGAATCCGGGACTGGATGATCTGTATCGTTGCAGGCATCAAAAACCGAGTATTGATCCCATCGTATGGATCTGGGATCTTGGCTATTTTCTTTTTTATCTGGTTTTGATCGAACCTCGGCAAAGACATGGACGTCTTCTTTTTCACAGGACAACGCAACTTTCGATAGCCTCTCATCAGACAAAACCTTAAAACAACAGTTACACGATTCCATTACAGTCAGGTCGGTTACTGTTGATTTTTTGTGTGTAACATAATGTATCGTAAGATCGCTACATTCATCCGTAAACATCAACGGTTCGTCTGGCGATATCTCTCCACCAAAAAAAATGAGTGAGGCTTTTTCTTGGCTGCTCAGGTTAAAATACGGTCCATCTGTATCGCTGTTTCTCTTATTGATGACTTCTTGCAGTTCTCCAGCCGTACCTGTTGAAGCCCCGAAAACCAACATGCAAAATAGGAGGGTGGATACTGCACCTATCGAATTTCGGAACATTTTCTCTTGCCCCCTTTCCATCGGTTATTAACTCAAGGTTCACACCGCTTATAAAATGTTATCCCCATCGGGTTATTTAAACATCCCCGTTCTGAAAAATTTTATCTGGGATAACATTTAATTTTTTCCAGTTTATCAATAGCCTTTTTTACTGCCCTTGGATTATTTGTATGATTTTTAGCCGACTTAAGTGCGTGAATGGCGCTCTTATTACTCAATTCGCTAAGTGCCCAAGCAGATTTTTCTATTAAACAGTCACATCCGTTTTCCTCAAAAACCGTAATCAGCGCTTCATAGGCACGTTTATCTTTTATTTTCCCCAATGCAACAGCCGCCTCTGCACGAGGGCTACACCGGTGTTCAGCAAACGTTGAACTGTTCCAGTCATTGCATGAAGAAAAATCTTTATTGAGCAACATATCGATTAAAGGCGTTACCGCTCTATCATCCCCTATTTCTCCTAAAGCATAGATTGCATAACTGACGACAATTAAATCGATGTCATTGAGCTCTTTTTTAATCTGCTCAACAGCTCTATAATCTTTTATTATCATTAATGCCCAAATTGCCTGCCGGCGCACCCAATTATTTTTGTGGTATAGTGCTTCAACAGCCAAATCGAATCCATTGTCAATTTCCAACAATCTATTTTCATCAGAATTCAATATAGCTGAGTAAAAATTCGACAATTCAGTGTTGATTGTAAATAAAGCATTTTGAATTTTCTTGTTTAGGTAGTCTGTGTTTACATTATAAAGAGACACTAAATGTGTTATAGCTCTTTCATCTTTTATTTTCCCCAATGCTATAATGACCTCCATGATAATATTCATGTTTGTATCGAAGCGGGGTTTTCGACTTTCTTGTTGTAAAACATTTATTAAAGGTTCAACAGCTCGTTTATCTTTTGTTGAGCCTAAGGCTCTGATCGTTTCGCAGCGAAAGGTGATGGCATCTTCATTCCTCAACATTGAAATTAACGGCTTAACAACCGCCTTGTCTCCTATCTGACCCAATGCTCTTACCACTTCTTCGCGAAGATGCATTTTACAATCCCGCAAAGCATTTAGTAAGGGTTCGACAGCTCGTTTATCTTTTATGGCCCCTAATACTTTAATGGTTTCGCAGTGCAAAGGAAAACTATCTTGATCCTGCAAAACCAAGATTAAAGGTTCAACTGCGGGCGCCCCTATTTTGATCAATTTAGTCCATTCTTTTAAGGCAATAAGATAAAAAATTCCATCTTCCCCGTTAGGTTCCCACCCTATTTCGCTGAGAGATGCTGCTGCTGATATTCGAATATTCCAATCGTTCTTATATTGTAAAGCCTTTATCAGATGATTGACCTTTTTCTTGCTTTTCAACCTTTTTATATTAGGCTTGAACATATTGTTAATGCTCATAATTTCCACCACTTCCTATTAAAAAAAGTAATTTTTTCTTAGTTTTATTAATAGGTCAAATTTATTGAAAATCGCCAGTTTTCTGCGAGGCCGAAAAGCCCCGAACAAAGAGATAATTTAAGGCGTAAGATAAGAGAAAAGAGAATGGAACAGAAAAAGCAATTTCAGTTTATGTTCAGGTGTTTTTTTATGGTTTCAATTATGACATGCAAAAATTGTACAAAATAACAATTTGGCATTAAAGAAAATTGAATTGGATTATATTTCAAGAGGTTAACTTAATTGAACAGATTGAAGGCTGAAAGGATTTGACAATTATTGTCAAAAAATGTGCCCTTCTTTGACAGATCTCTCCCGATTTTAAGGTAATATCGGGAGAGAAAAACCGGATACGTCTCAAAGGATAAGGCAGGTGGACCTGATACGTCTATTGAAGATGTTTGGGATGAATCAATCCAAGTCGTCTTTCTCTGGTGGTTTGAGTTTTTGCCCAATAATCAAGACAATCGCTCAGCTTAATTTTGATTTGCGTTACAATCAAAGAAGCGGGGCCAAAAGCTGTGCCGCGTTTTCCACGAGACGATTCGCTTGCGACCGGGTATGCCAAAGCTTTGAGTCGATGGATTGGGACGCTTCGATGTAGTTTTGTTGAAGTTTTCGAAGTCGTGCCACGAAGTCAGCGTCGTATACGAAAAGTGTTACCTCAAAGTTCAGCCAAAAACTCCGCATGTCGAGGTTAACGGTACCGAACAGAGCTACTTCACCATCGATGGTAATGCTCTTGGTGTGTAACAGTCCGCCCCTATAGTTGAGAATCCGCACGCCAGACATGAGCATATCATCAAAATACGATCGGCTCGCATAGCGCACCAGCAAAGAATCGACCTTTTCGGGCAAGATGATTGTGACGTCGACGCCGCGTCGCGATGCCGATTGCAAGGCGGTATGTAACGACTCGTCTGGAACAAAGTAAGGTGTTGTAATGATCAGTTCCCTGCGGGCAGCGTAGACAGAGGTGAGTAACAACTGGTGAATGGAGTTGTTTCCAACCTCCGGCCCCGACGGAACCACCTGAACACTCGCCTTCCCCACTAAAGGTAATGCTTTGAGGTCGCTGGTATCTTTCAACGTTTCGATGCCTTGCCCTGTCTCGACTTCCCAGTCCCATAAAAAAATCACACCGAGGGACTGGACCGCAGGTCCTTCCAAACGCACCATGGCGTCAACCCACTGGCCAACGCCCTCCTCCTGTTTGAAATACCGTGGATCCACCAGGTTTAGGCTCCCAGTGTAGGCCACTTCACCATCAATGATGACAATTTTTCGGTGAATACGCAGATCGAGTCGCGCAAAGACCATCCTGAACAGTCCCACCGGAAGTGCCGCGACCAATTCGATCCCATTCTCTTGAAGACGGTGAGCCAATCCGCCTTTCAGGAATTTAGCGCTGCCCACCGCGTCAACCAGAATTCGACAGATGACATCCCGTTTCGCGGCCCGAATAAGGGCTTCACACACTTCGTCCGCAGTTCCGCCTTCATTCCAAATATAGAATTCCAAATGGCAGGTACGCTGGGCGCGATCGATGTCCGTAATTATCGAGCGAAGAACCGATTCAGCCTCGTCGAGCAGGTCGAGCTTGTTCCCGAATTTTGCTGGAATGCCCATGATCGACTCAGCAAGCCGATTGATAGGCTGACATGTTGGCGAAAGGTTAGACCATTCAACCAACGTGTCTGAAGGAAGCGAATGAAGCCACGCCTCATAAGGACCCAGTAGTGCACGGGCTCGCTCGGCACGTTGCTTTCCCAAGCGCTGCTCTCCGATGAGAAGATAGAGGATGGCCCCTGCAAAAGGAAGGATAAGGATTAGAATGAGCCACGACAGTGAAACACCTACAGGACGACGACGCATAATGACTCGTATGGACAAACCGATGATGATGGATAGGTGGGCAGCCATGATCAGAAAGCTTATGAGACTTATGTGTTCCATTGCGCTCCGCTAATCCTTCTATTTTGTGTTCCTTGACCGGTGTCTGCTAACCCAAGCTGGCTGCTTATGTTGCTGTTATAACCTCAAAATCACATACCAACGGGGCATGGTCGGAGAATTTGACCGGTGGTATCTGAAAATGGGTGACGTGAATTTCCGGGCTGTGAAAAATAAAATCGAGCTGTCTTCGCGGGGCTCGGCTGGGATGGGAGGGTTCCCCGTTGCTGTTGGCATTGTGAAGCTGAGTGGCGGCAAGGAATAGTTGGAGCTCCCGATCACCCCATAACACATTGAAATCACCGGCAATAATAACCGGTTTTTTCAGGTTTTTAATCATGTTATGAAGGTCCTGCAATTGATACTGCCGGTGGCGGAATTTGATAGACAAATGTACCAGAAAGATCGAAACGTCCTTCAACTCGAGTTCAATCACAAGACGCTTGACACCATTGCTAAAATAATGAAAGTTTTGAGACACAATCCTCTGGTTGGTGAGAATCGCATTGCCCTGTTTGTTCAACACCGGCACTTTCTGTACCATTGAAGCAGTGGAATATTTTGACTGATAAATATGAAAGTGTTTCAATTCTTGGGCGATAGCTTCCGCCTGGTTGCTTTTTGCCGAACGGAAAGATCCTGCGTCCACCTCAATCAATCCTAGAATATCCGGATTCAGCGATTTGATGAAATCCACTATTTTTTTAAAATTACCGTTGGTATTCTTAAAATAGCCGCTGTAAGGTACCGGAAGGTGAAATTTCCTACCAATACCTGCTGCATAACGTATGTTGTACAAGAGAAATCGCATGTTTTCTTTTTTTTAATACCCTCCTACGGGTTGACGATAATCTTTGGAAGTGAACAAACAATAAGACCAGCGTGAGCAAAGTCAATAGCTGAACCCTAATGTTGTAAAAGTCGAAGATGCTGCTAATCCGAGGCGTAAAGTCTGTAGTATTTTACTGCGAACCTTTGCAACACAGGTCGAAGTTCCGCGAATAGCGGGGAGATGCGGCATCCTCGGCTTGTCTCTGGAGGGCTTTCCCGTAGAGTAAAGACCGCTTGAAAGGCTTGTGCTGAAAAAAAAAGGCCCCTGGGGCCACAATTTGCCCAGGGGCTTAATGGGGGAATAAAACAGGAAGTACCAAATCGTGTACTTGTCTATTCCCCGGCTGAATGTGTTCTATCTATCAACAAGAAACTTCCTGAAAAATTGAACTGCCAAAGGCAATGCGTTTTGACGATTTGACAAAATTTTTCGGGCTTGCATAAAATTTTCGAGTGCCGGTATTGACTTCGCCGTTGCAGGTTCTTTTGCAAACCTTTTCATGATCCTCGGTGATATAAATATGATGGGTTTTTTTTCCACACCGATCACAGGTCATAAGAATCGCCCCCTCTTTAAAAACTCGCTGCTTTATCTCAGTGATTCGACCCCCTATATTTTAAAGAAATAATCCCAAGCAGCCTGGTTCCCTTAGATTCATCCGAAAAAATGCTGGCCCAAGATCCAATTCCGATATATACCACGCTCGCTGCAAAAAGAAACCAATTCGGCATCAGTGCTCTCCTTTGTATGAATCGACAATTCATAATGGATACTTGCAAAAACCATGCAAACAAATAAAACTATTTTATATGATATTTATTTTCAGATAGTTGAACCGAATTTACGCTGGAAATACCTGCAAAGACTCATCGCAAAATATTTTAAATTGTGGAGGAAAATACACATTAAAATGTGAAAAAAACTACATAATTGTATAACCGCAGCCTAGGCCGTATCAGACTGAGCTGGCTTTCCAGATTAACAAAGATGAGAATTTTAGATATTATGATTCGACCCAAAAAAAGCAGGGCCATTTCTGACCCTGCTCATTC
>JAFCZV010000425.1 GCA_019314155.1 Deltaproteobacteria bacterium | reverse complement strand
CTGACCTCTGATCCTCTGTCATCTGACCTCTGTCGTCTGCCCTTCTGATCTTCTGTCCTCTGTCGTCTGACCCCTGATCCCTGATCCCTGTACTTAAATTTTGCGATTGTCGATCACCCGGACCGCCTTGCCCTCGCTACGGGCAATGGTCTTGGGCTCCACCAGTTTCACTCTGGCTGAAACACCGAGATAATCTTTTATATTTTTTGCGATCTCCCTTTCCCGATTCTGAAGATGTTTGACTTCATCGGAAAAGATGCTTTCACCAACTTCCAGCAGCACGGTCATAGTGTCCAGATTGTCCTCCCTGTCAACCACAAGCTGGTAATGCGGCTCAGCCGCATCCATTTCCATAAGGACGCTTTCGATCTGAGAGGGAAATACATTAACGCCCCGGATGATCAGCATGTCATCTGTACGGCCGCTCACTCGATTCATTCGAATATGCGTCCGGCCGCATATGCACGGCTCGGGATTCAGTGAGGTTATGTCCCGCGTTCGGTAACGGATAATGGGAAATGCTTCCTTGGTGATGGTGGTAAAAACAAGCTCACCGGTTTCACCGTATGGAAGAACTTCTTCAGATACAGGATCGATAATTTCAGGGATGAAGTGATCTTCAAAGATGTGCAGTCCGCGCTTGGCTTCGTGACACTCAATGGCAACTCCAGGGCCGATCACCTCGCTTAAGCCGTATATATCGACGGCCGTCAATCCCAGTTTCCCTTCGATCTCATTGCGCATATTTTCCGACCAGGGTTCAGCTCCAAAAATTCCGAATTTAAATTTCAGATCTTCAAAAGAAACGCCCATATCTTCAGCGACTTCCGCGAGGTGGAGCGCATATGAAGGGGTTGCCGTCAATATGGTAGGACCGAAATCCTTCATTATCACAATTTGTCTCTTGGTATTTCCCCCTGAAACCGGGATGACGGAAGCACCGAGCTTTTCCGCGCCATAGTGGATACCGAGTCCTCCGGTAAATAGCCCGTATCCATATGCATTGTGAATGATGTCTTCACGGGTCGCGCCACCTGCGGCCAGGGATCGAGCCATGAGTTCGGCCCAGGTATTCACATCCCTTGCGGTATACCCCACAACGGTCGGTTTGCCCGTGGTTCCGGACGAGGCATGGATCCGGACAACATTATCCATGGGAACGGCAAACATTCCAAAGGGATAATTGTCCCTTAGATCCTCTTTTTTGGTAAACGGAATCCGCTTTAAATCTTCCAGCGACTGGATATCATTGGGCGTGAGATTGTTTTCTTCAAATTTTTTCCTGTAAAAAGGAACATTTGTGTAAACACGATCAATTGTGGTTTTGAGCCGGCGCAGTATGATGGCCTCGAGATCTTCTCTTGGCATGGTTTCAAATCCGATGTCGAGAATCATTCCAAAACTCCTTTCAGAAAAGTCTATATTTTGACGATAATTTGATAATATCTTAAATGCGTATAAACAGAATGACAATCAAAAACAAAAAAGGCCGCAGGTTTTAAACCCACGGCCTTAAGAAGAAAACCATGGGCTTCATTTTTTCCTGTCTACCCATGGTTTTTAAAGAAGTTGGTCGTTTTCTACCTTGCCAGCCCATGGATAGACTTCCTAAAAAAGAAGCCACCCAAAAAACTAAAAAAACCAAAGTAGAAAAATCGAAACCGCATTTTTTAAGCCCTTAAAATTTATGTTATAAAGCCATATTTACTTGAAAGGTGCTATAATGGATTCATAAAAATATGTCAAGGGAAAAGATTTATTAGGTTGTTAAAAACCCGGTCCTCAGGGCCAAGTCAGAAACAATTGGCTATGCCAGTAAATTGTTCGACGGGAATAATGGAATGATGGAGTGATGGAATGATGGGTTGCTGATTGCCACCAACCTCATAAGATACATGGGCATTTTGATATTCCCAAATTGGGCAACGATCCGATTTTCGACCCAATATTCCTTTATTCCAGCCTTCCAACCACGTGCAATGAGATGTTAATAACACCCCAATGGGGTGAAACCAAAGCCGGGCCCTCTGGACCCGGATATTTATTTTTGTAAAGTCCCCTGGAAGCTTGCTTTCCGTTTTTCGAGAAAAGCCGTTGTTCCTTCCTTTGCGTCAGAGCTCGACAGGCAGATGGCGAAGGCATCAATTTCTATTCTGCAGCCTGTCTTGAGGTCTGCATCCATACCGCTGTTGATAGCCTGTTTTGCCCCACGCAGCGACGCCTTCCCCTTTGACGCCATGATTGCTGCGGTCTTCATGACTTCAGCTATAAGCTCATCTTGTGTGCACACCATATTAACCAACCCAGCCGCATGGGCTTCGGCTGCGGAAATCATTTTCCCGGTGAATATCATTTCTTTGGCCATGTTCCTGCCGATTAATCTGGGCAACCGCTGTGTGCCGCCAAATCCGGGAATAATCCCAAGATTAATTTCCGGCAGACCGAACATTGCGTTTTCAGCAGCGTAGATAAAATCACATCCAAGGACAATCTCACATCCGCCCCCCAAAGCAAAGCCGTTTACCGCCGCGATAACAGGTATCGGCAATTCTTGGAGTCTATTGATCAGCCCATGTCCCATTTCGGCAAAGATTTTAGCTTTAAGGACGTTGAATTTAAGAAATTCCGTGATA
>JAFCZV010000424.1 GCA_019314155.1 Deltaproteobacteria bacterium | reverse complement strand
CTTGAAGCAACGATTGTCGAAACAGAGAAGGTCTTGAATGGTTTAATTCGAGCGTTGCGAGATGATTGATATACTTCAGCCTTCAGTCTTCAACCTAAATACCTGAGTAGTTACGAATGAACAAACCAAGGTATAAATACATGTACTGAGTCTTCTCCTTCAATTACCGGATACCACTCAACAGCAAAGGCGGAAAATATGATCCACGGATTTATCGATATCTGCCGAACATACCCGCAGATCCCCCTTTTTATGGCCATCGCCGTGGGGTACTTCATCGGCAAGATTAAAATTTTCAATTTTAATTTCGGATCCACAGCGGGTGTTCTCGTGGCTGCGCTGCTCATCGGCCAGCTGGACATACCGGTAACGCCCCTTCTGAAGTCCGTGAGTTTCGCCCTCTTCATATTTACCATAGGATACAAGGTGGGCCCGCAATTTTTCGGGGCCCTTAAAGCGGAAGGCCTCCATTACATATGGCTTTCCATATTTTTCGCCATAACGGGTCTTGGTACCGCAATAATTCTGGGCAAGGTCTTCGGTTTCGATAAGGGCACCACCGCGGGACTTCTCGCCGGAGCACTCACACAGTCTTCAGTGATCGGCACGGCGGACGGAGCCATAAAACATCTGGCGCTTTCGGACACACTTAAGGTCACCATGGAAAGCAACGTGGCCATCGCATACGCCATAACGTATGTGTTCGGAATAGCGGGGATGATCATTTTCTTCAAGCTGGTCCCCCGCATGATGAACATCGATCTCAAAGCAGAGGCCGTAAAGCTTGAACAGGAAATATCCGGATCATCCGACGATCCTGCGAAAAGCCCTGAACTTTTCGACTGGAACAAGACACTGAACCTGCGCGTCTATAAAGCCGATAATCCCGGAGTCATCGGAAAAACCATCGCCGAGATCGAATCCATGTTTCCCCACAAGGTCGTAATTGAAAAGCTGAAACGAGAAGATACCGTTATGGAGCCCGGACCCGACGCCGTCGTGGAGCTCGGCGATGTCCTTGCAATGGTGGGCATCCGCAACCGTTTCTTCAAAGCCGAAGATCTCATAGGTCCCGAGGTGGACGACAGAAGCGTGTCGGATATTATCGGTGAGATCCTCGACATATGTGTGCTCAACAAGGAAGCGGTGGGGAAAACCCTTGGCCATATCAGCAGCGCCCACGGGCACGCATGTTTTCTCAGGAAGATCTCCCGGCAGGGACATGAACTGCCCCTGACCCGGGGCACCGTCGTTCATAAATGTGATATCCTCCAAGTTGCGGGGGTGCAAAAAGATGTGGAAAAATTCGTGAAACATCTAGGTTATCCCGAACGTCCAACCGCATTGACGGACCTGGTCATGGTGGGTATCGGCTGCGTAGTGGGAACTTTTGTGGGTCTTATTATGGTTCCGGTGGCCGGCATCCCCTTGACGCTCGGTATCGGAGGGGGCGTCCTCGTCGCCGGGCTAGTAGCGGGCTGGCTCAGATCGATGCACCCCACGTTCGGACAGATACCCACCAGCGCACAATGGATATTCACGGACCTGGGCCTCAATCTGTTCATCGGTTGCGTAGGACTGACAGCAGGCCCCAAAGCCTTGCACGCATTGCAGACCACAGGAGCCTCCCTTGTCGTTGCCGGCGCCATACTGACCCTTGTCCCCCATACCTTGGGTATATTTTTCGGCAAGTTCGTTCTTAAATTGAACCCTGTTCTTCTCTTCGGTGCCCTCACAGGCGCAGGAACCATCACCCCCGCCCTAAATGCGCTGAAAGAAGAAGCAGACAGCACCTTGCCGGCGCTCGCCTATACGGTACCTTACGCCTTCGGCAATGTCTTCCTCACCATCTGGGGGACCGTGCTGGTATATGTCATGTAATGCTGATCTGCATCCTATGGTTTCTATCCAACACCGATAGGAATCAAAGCTGGAACCAACGAAAAAGGGTTAGCCGATGTTACGACTAACCCGTTATTTTTACAAATGGCCTGGGGGTCGGGCCACAGTAACACATTAAAAGATCTAGAAAAGACACCTAAAAACACCAGTATTTCAGTCTTAATCAACCGGTTTTCCCCCTAAAACTGGCTGATTAAGGATGGTGGTGGTTGATCCCAATTCCGTACGTTGTCCGTGGGGCTTCGCACCCCGTCATCAGCACAACGGTAGCACGCCCACTAGGGACCGGCAGGAACATGCCGGGCACTCTCCAGATGATTAACCATTTGAAAATACACTCAATTGTGCGACATCGTGTTCGCCGCGCCTGACCAGCGGGCGCGGTTTTTAGCCCGTCTGCGTCCAGGCACAGGTTATGCCTGGATTTCATCAATGGGTAATATTTGTTTTCCGTGACGGATTGTAAGAATGGAGACCTGTATTTTTTCTAACCGGTAAATAATCCGATAGTTGCCATAAATTAGTTCCCGAAAATCCTTGCTATTGATTTCCGGTACAATACGGCCACTTTCTGGAAATGACTTTAATGGCTCAACTTTAGAAAAAACATCGTCTATCCACTTCTCTGCTGCGGTCGGATTGTCACGAGAAATATACTCGGCTATCTCTGCCGCTCTTTCCACCGCTAAAGGGGACCAAATAATTCTCATTTGCCAGCTCGTTTTAACACATCT
>JAFCZV010000423.1 GCA_019314155.1 Deltaproteobacteria bacterium | reverse complement strand
ATATTGGCTGCATCCCCTGTGGTTCATATCTCATTAAATCCTATAATACAACTTTCACCATCTTTTCAAGCTATAAAACGCTGCAAAAAAATAGGGGCCCTCTTATATTTTCAAGAGACGTCCGGTGATAACCGCAACTTGTAGCAACTCCGGAAAATTTCCGAATGGCGTGTGTTTGTTCAGAAATTAAAAACAATTTCAATGTGTTACAATTAAAATGTGTGTGCTGAAATGCTCTGGGAGTGGGATAGCGCTGGGGGCAATCCCTAGGGGACGGGATTTTCCCCTATAAAAATGAACCTTTTATCTTATGGACATATTTTGTGAAATGATTATTAATTGGACAAGACTAAATGTCAGTCAGCTTCAACACCATAATTTAAACCAAGTGACGGCTCATCGCCTCCAAAGGTTACACTGGAAAAATAGGAGCTTGATCTGGCAATTATGAAGCTTCTCGGATGTACGTGCATCTTATTCTTCGGTCATCTGCATTCATATGCCAAAATTAGATGTGCACCGAGTTTAATAACGGCATTTAGGGAAGCTTCAAGATTATAAGGCTTGGTAGTCTCTGAGATGGTTTTGGGAAAAGATTCTATCGGGCTGATACAGGCAGATTAAAAATCTGCCTTTTTTTTTCATCAAACGCAAAAAGAATTTAATTGATCAAATGATCAGACAGGACGAAAAAAAACCTGTGCTGAATGTTGAGTTTTATACATAACTAAACATTCAGTTTGTGTGGATGGATTATGGAAATAATGATTTAAACAAAAATAATTAAACTCAACTTTTACATTTTACGAACCTCTTAAGCCCATAATATAACATTCTCTGTCAAATTGAATTGCCATTCCTTCTGAGTTGGAACGCACCATATTTCCTTCACATTCTAAGAAACTCTTCAAGTCTGTTAGCTCTTTGAGACTATTTTCCGGGACGGTGAGGCCTATAATAAACCTTGTTCCATCCGGGAAAAAGGCAGACTCCTTGGTAAGAAGGAATGCTCCAGCAGCAGATATATCTTTGGTTTCAAGGTCAAAAACTCTTGTCTCGTCTGACATTACGGCTTCCACTCTTGTTGGAAGTGTGGCCGTAAATCTTTTAAATTGGCGTCTCTCTTTCATTGCTATCTCCTTTTTTCAATATTTTAGTTCATCATGATTGAAGTAAGAAACCATTAGACAATGAGAAACAAATCGAAATAGAGATCCGGAGAACTATATATGATTAACAGAAGCATCAGGATGAGGTGTAAAAAAACTTTAATTAATACAATATAATATAAACGTTTCGATGTCAATAAAATTGTTATGACCGGGAGCTTATTTGCATGGGGGAGCAAGTGCCCATGATAAACCTAATCCAATATAAATACATTGTTCCATACAGGTGTTCTTAATTTTTGTTAGGAGTGTTGGTTCATATATAAAACGAAAGAGAGGTCTCAGTGTTAACAGAGATGCCGTTAATTCTTTAGATGAACCTGCACCTATCCGCACCCTCCAAAAATGAAAAAGTCGTAACCATTTAAGATTACGACTTTTAATTATTCGTGGATGCAGGGAATTGAAATGTAAACCTAACTATCTGTTGTTGATAATTAAATTTTTAAATATTAAGAAAAATACCGTCATAAATACCGTCATTCTCTTGTTCCTATCTCCAGAAATCAATCAATTTCTGTATACCCATTGAGCATCTATTTTCCTTTAGCTGTAAGTTAATAATTGTATAATAGCACCAAAATCTGCTTTGTGTCGAATAACACCACATTATGTTTGAGCTGCCCATGATACGCCGAAAACTTTACCAAAACTTAATAACCTGTCCAACCTTGAAAAAGTGCAACAGTCCCAGGCGCTAAACATACTATTCTCTTATCGGTGGTTCGGTTGCGGCTGTGATATGTTGGAGATATCTGAAATCGTGATAACGGTTTATCTGCATTGATCAAGAATTAATCTTTCAAACATTACATTATAGATTCGATCTGACCTAACAGTCCTGAAAGTTGCAATAGGGAGTGGCCTTTGGAGTTTTGAGGAGTGATAGTTAACTTTACATCCCCATGGCCAGCATGGCTTTAGCGAACTTGTCAAGATCTTCCCGATTTTTCATTTGTTTAAGAGACAATATTTCCATCACCATGGGGAGTAGTTCTCCGAATGCCCGTTGCATAAGAGTAATTTCCAAATCCACTGTGTCAAACGATTGATTCTGCAAATCTCCCAATTCTCGCTCTGAAAGCGTCGTCACTATATTTATAAGATGCGTCATGATGCGTTGGATCTTGTTGAAGTTTAACCGATCCACCGTATCCGTCGGCTGGTGATAGTGCGGCCAGCGACCACAAGACAAAAATAAGTAAGGAACACCATTTTTTCGGAAGATACCTTGGTCGCTCATATCACCTATGTGACTATTTAGCGCGGCAAGCACTTTCAGTCCTTCAGGAGGTTCTAAATGCTGGAGCAATTCTACAAGCTTGCCGTGGCTCTCAGCTCCAGTAATAAACAGAAGGTCACTTAAAATCCGGATAAGCCGTTTATCAGGATTTTCATAGGACGACTCTGCTGGAATCATCCCAGAAAACAGAGGCAAAAGCTCCATCAATTTATCAGGAACAATTACATCA
>JAFCZV010000422.1 GCA_019314155.1 Deltaproteobacteria bacterium | reverse complement strand
GTTCACATTTTCCTCCCCTTCTTGCAATCTAATGTCCCCGAACTCCAGATTGCCACCAGTGGCAACCAAACAGATATTGAATTGATTATTGTTTGAATATTAATATGCTAAGGCGTGGGTAGGGGTATGCCATACTGGTTTTTGAGCCCAGCGGCATAACGCTGTTCCAATAGCCGTTGAACGTCTCGACCAGTTCAAAAGAGGGTTCAATAAAGTTCTCGGCAATTGATCCCTGAGCGATCAGATCCATGATGGACAAAAGAAGAAAGGATTTGTGCGCAGCGCAAGGTATAGGCAGGATATCTCTCACGACCTCTATCTGTTCTTAAGTCGATAATTTGTGAAGATAATTTTCAAGAATCATTGCATTCTGTCAAGAATGAAGATTTATGACGCCTGTCGGAGTGAAACGTAGATCCCGACATCGGGGCCCAGTTAAATTTCTTTTTCATTTATTTAACCGGGGTTAAATTCGAAGATCATTTAACTGTTACCTGACCCCCTTGTTTTCACTAAGATTTTCTATTCCTTTTTCCTCATTTCCCGCCAAAGCATAAAAGCTAAAAATGCCGGTAAAATAATAGCAAAAATACTTGCCCATCTTGGAAGGTAAGTCCCGTTAATAATGATCTCCCAATTGAAGATAAAGCGCAGAAAATGTAAAAAAGCCACTAATGCGAAAATTAAAATTGCGATAAACGTAAACGGCTTCATGTTTCCTTTTTATTTTTAACGACGCTTAAATTCACGATTGCCAGCCTCAATCACGTATTTCAAAAAATTAAAGATTTGTAACCAACATCATTACCGCAACCAGGGACAACTCAAATGCTTTTAAAAAACTCGCAACCCGCACCAAATAAGTTCTGCTCGCTGCCCTCTGTTTACTGCCCTTTCCCCCTTTGTTTTGTTCTATCTGTCAAGAATGAAGACGCGACCCCTATGTTTTCCCTGCATTGGCATTCTGCCTAATATTGTTCTTGAATAGACGTTTTGTTTTTGTCCATAGGATTCATATGTAGCCGATTATTAACATCCCAAAAAAGATAATTTCAGGTATCAATTAAGATCGCCATCTTTGTAGTATTTGGTACCCTTCCCCGTAAGTTCAAGTGCAAGTCCATCTTCGGTGAGCTGGTACAACAAGATATCCACATCGACCGCAATTGCTCCGGCCATCGCACCTCCTTTAGTACCGGTTTTTGCAGCGGCTGTTGTTTGCCCCCCAAACTCCCAGCCCGAATTGATAAAATTATTCAAAGCCTTTTTGCTTTTAAATACCCAGATCTGACTGAATTTCTTCGCACCCAAGCCGAGTCCTACCTGCCCCTCGATCATCTTCATAAAGGTTTCCTTTTTGGTGGCTTTGTCGATCACCAGTCCTTTACCTGTGCCGGAGCCGACAAAAAAGATCTTCAGACCGAAATTGCTGAACACAGCATAGCCAACAGAATTTGAGATCACTTTCTTGGCACCCGGCTGCTCCTTGTAAAGCCTTGCAAGCACCTCTTGGGCCGTTTTGCGAATCTCTGCCCGTTGTTCTTGCTTCGAGGGCCCTTTTGCCAGAGCCGTACCGATCAGTCCGATTGCTGTTACAATTGACAGTATTAAAAGCACTGTTATGACGCTCCATTTTGTTCTGCTGTGTCTTTTCATCTGGCATCTTCCTTTCTTGTAAAATTGGGGGTCAGGTCTTCATTCTTCACGCATTCATTTTTTTTTCAATCTTTCTGATTTTTCTTTTAAGCTTTTTGTCACTTCTTATTTTATCATTAACCCGCCTGCTTGCCTGGGACACACCGGATTCTCCAATCCCGAAATGTGTGCCAATATCTTTCAGTTTTTCACCTGTATATCTCTGAGAAAGAAACATTTTTACATTTCTGCACAAAGCCGGTTCTTTTCCGAAGACGGATTCAACTTCATCGAATATATCTTGCATGGATACTTTTTCAGCCAATGCTTTTAAAGCCGGCAGATTCTTATCAGGCTTTTTGCCCGATAAAAATTTGTCCTTGATAAAGGTTATAAAACCTCGACTGCCCAGCAGTGTCGAGCTTACAACTTCATCCAATGGGCTGTCATATTCCTCATTAACCATTGTGTTTACAAAGTGGCGATACTCTTTTTGAGCAATTGAAACCTTACCGCCGAAATATCCAAGAATAAAATCTCTATATAGCCATTCTGGAGGTTTTTTCACGCCGATGTAAAATTGATAACTTGACCACTCATATTCCTCCGGAGTTTTAACCATTTTCGCCCTGACCGGGTTTAAATGAATATATCTTGAAAGCTCTTTTGCGTATTCGTCAATCTCAACAAGAATTGCTTTATAACGCCCTTGAAACAAATGGCCGGACCTTGCGCGTTTCACATTAAAATAAGTTGTATATGCGCCGTTAATATGCCGCATGATCTGGGGCAAATTCCCGGAAGGCGTTTCAATCAACAGATGAAAGTGGTTGTCCATCAGGCAGAATGCATGAATAACTGCATCATATCTTTGTGTAGCTGAGTCAAGATATTCGAAAAACTTTTCTCTGTCTCGCTTGCTCTTGAATACATTTTTCCGTTCATTCCCTCGGGAGGTCACATGATAAAATGCACCCGAATAATTTATCCTCAAGGGACGAGCCATATCT
>JAFCZV010000421.1 GCA_019314155.1 Deltaproteobacteria bacterium | reverse complement strand
GACAAAGACACGTCCGGTGTGCTTGTGGTGGCCAAAAATTCCGGAGCACATCATCGTTTGTCCGATCAGTTTAAGCGCAGAACCATCAAGAAAAAATATTTGGCCCTGGTTCATGGTAAAATGAAGGCGGATTCAGGCACTATTTCACTGCCCATCGGGAGGCATCCTGTAGATAGAAAAAAAATGTCCACCCACAGCAAAAAAAGTCGAAATGCTGAAACAACATGGAAAGTAAAAGAACGTTTTATTCTGGCCACTTTGATTGATATTGATCTGAAAACCGGGCGAACGCATCAGATCAGAGTTCACTGTGCAGCCATCAACCATCCGGTCATGGGTGATCCGGTTTACGGCGGCCGCAGGGGAAGGATAAAGATTGAAATAAGCAAGGATCACCGCCTATCCGTCCCAAGGCAGATGCTGCATGCCCGGAGCCTCGAGTTCACCCATCCTTCGACCCAAACAATTCTTTGTTTTGAAGCACCGATTCCTTCTGATATGCTGGATACGATAACAGCTTTACGTTCAACCGGTTAGAAACCGTATAACATTCCGTTTTAGCCGCAGGACAGTTCCGTTTCCATCGGCAAGAACTCGCAAATAAAACCACGTAAAAGCGAACAGGTCTAAGGTATTAAGATTACACGGCGTGAATACGATAATTACCTATAATTTTGAAAATCTCTATGCTGTTCGCTTTAACGTGCTCTAATTTGCTCAGACAGCTTCCCGATGAAAACGGAACTATCCTGCGGCTAACTGAAATTGCGGCCGTAAGCAATTCATCCTCGCCAGGGGCGGATAAATCGGAACATATTTTTGGGAACTGTTCTATAATCCCAAGCGATCTTTAAATGATTCAAGGGCGTCACGCAGCATGCGGCGAATGAAGCTCTCTCTTTCGCTGTGGGGGAGTTGCGCGTAGGCGGGATAATCCGGGTGGGATGCTGCGAGTTCGGGGAAGGTGCCTTTGCATCCCGACTTGACGGTATCGAAACCCTGAACCATCTCCACAAGGCCGAATTTTATACACGGAAGGTTGATGAGCCATTTCAATCGGCGCATGATTTCAAACCGCACCTGATCAGCTAAAAAAAGGTGGATGTCAACCACCGTTATTTGTTCTTTATTGGGAAGATAATTGAACTTTATGGCCGGGCCGAGGTCCAGAATTCCCATGATCAGTTCATAATAGGCAACAGAGCTGTTTTCACCGGGCTGGGCCAGAAAATGGAGGGTGGTGTCTGAAAGGTCCGAAAGCCTGGTGTTGATATGGTATGATTCGCCGAAGCGTTTCTCCCAGGATCCGAAAGCTCTTTGCTCAATGACTTTGGCTCGATAGGCTTGAATATCGACGACTTTTGTCATTTTGGATAATATTCCGGTGGTGGAATGCAGGCAACAGTGTCCGGTGGAACAAAAAAATAGAATATGCTTTACCCTAATGTTGCAAAAGTCGAGGGTGCTGCAAATCCGAGGCGTAAAGGGTGAAGCTGTAGCATTTTACCGCAAACCCTTTACAACGAAGGAGTTGTGGCGCCCTCGGCTTTCCCAAAGGGTAAACAACAGGGCGAATTTATCATGATTTTTGGATGCAACTTGCAGTGCACATTAGTGGCGCCCGTCAGATAGTGAATAACCAAATAATAATGTTATCTTTTTATAAATACCAGCTCTGTTGTTTATGCAACATTAGGGTTTATGCAACGTCTTTGTTATAGCAGATTAGACAGCACTCCAGACATCGGCTCGATTCATACAGGGCCTCATCTTCGCTGATCACTAGGTCTGCTTCAACAAAGGATTTGATCCGTTCATCCACAGGAAGCTCCGGCATTTTCGTTCTGGGCAGCGGGGTAATTCCCGAAACCGATTCGAAAATCGATACCGGTATATTATTCCTGAATAATGTTTTAGATGGCGGTGTTATGTCTTCGTCGGCCAGGTAAAAGTGGATCGATCGAGCGGCGCGTCGTCCGGCCCCGATGGCTGAGACAACAAGATCTGCACCGGTTGCGGCGTCTCCGCCGGAAAAAATATAGGGGATGCTGGACTGAAGGGCGATCTCATCTTCAGAGTCGATGGTGTTCCATCGGGTCAGTTTCAGATCTTCATCGAGCCGTTTGCTTTCATCCTTGAAGAAGACATCCGGACCCTGTCCGATGGCCGTGATCAGCATGTCGATTTCGATGACGGTTTCCGATCCTTCGATGGGTACCGGACGGCGCCTGCCGCTGGCATCCGGCTCGCCCAGCTCCATTTTCAGATATTCGAGTTCGGTGACTTCACCCTCTGCATTCCCGAGGACTTGTGTGGGGGCGGCCAGAAACGTAAATTTTATGCCTTCATGTTCCGCAGCAACGATTTCTACTTCGTTGGCCGGCATCTCTTTTCGGGTCCGCCGATAGACGATGGTTACCTCTTCCGCTCCAAGACGAACCAGGGTGCGAACACAGTCGATGGCCGTGTTGCCGCCGCCGATGACCACACATTTTTTGCCGATAAACGGCCGTTCATCATGGGGCCGTTCCTGTTGCCATAAGGCAAAACATAAGGCAAAATTGGTGAGAAAATTAATTCCGGTGTAACACCCTTGCAAATTTTCGCCCTCAACGCCGAGGGTGTAATCTTTCCATGCGCCGATGCCCAGGAAAACAGCATCAAATCCGGATGCAATCAAGGAGCCGACATCAAAATCACGGCCCAGGGCTACGTTGGGCTTATGTTCAATTCCCAGGTTCAAAATCGCGTCGATTTCCCAGGCCAAGACCTCTTTTGGAAGTCGATATTCAGGAATTCCGTATCGGATCATACCGCCAAGTTTGGGCACGGCATCAAAAATCGTAACATCATGGCCCAAACGGCGGAGAAAATAGGCACAGCTCAACCCGGCAGGACCACCGCCGACAACGGCAACTTTT
>JAFCZV010000420.1 GCA_019314155.1 Deltaproteobacteria bacterium | reverse complement strand
GATGGAATTGACCCTAAGTGGCATCATGAAAATAGTGAAAACAGCCATGTTATTTACCCAATGGGAAAGCCGATGCCGCCGCAACTCCTTCGTTGTAAAGGGTTTGCGGTAAAAATACTACAGCTTCACCCTTTACGCCTCGGATTTGCAGCACCCTCGACTTTTGCAACGTTAGGGTGAATTTTTGACCCTCCGGTAATATCTGACAGAGTCTGTAGAGTAAATGCAGAGTGCTGTCCATATCAAAACAAAGGTCAATTTTTGAGCGCTTGAAATCGGTTCGTTGTACAAAAAGACACCCAAAAGGAACATACAGCTTGGTGCGATATACTGCAGGAAGCCAACGGTAGAAAGGTTCAGTCGTCTTGTGCCCAAGGTAAAAAGAAGGAGCGGAAAGGCTGTGAGAAAAGCCGTTCCCATAAGGAAAAGATCCATCTTGATACTAATGTGAAATAATGCTCCGGCATCTTTACTGTCCAGGAATATAAGATATGCCAGGGCGGGCCCTGAAAGGAAAAAAATTTCCAAGGAAAGGCCCACAAAAGAGCTTACCGGGGCCACTTTTCTGATCAAGCCATAAAGTCCAAAGGCAAAGGCAAGAGATAGCGCTATCCACGGGAACTTTCCGTAATAAACTGTCAGATATAGTACGGCGATTCCAGCCAATCCCAATGACACGATCTGCAAGGGTCGCAGCCGTTCCTTGAGAAAAATCATTCCCAACAGGACATTTATCAGGGGCGTGATAAAGTATCCGAGACTTGCCTGAAGAATGTGCTCATTGTTCACCGCCCAGATGTAGATAAACCAGTTGAATGCAAGGAGCATTGAGGTGCGCTGTTTTTTTACGGCCGCCATGAATTCATTCCCGTGCCTTTGGAATACAAGGATAATCAGAAGAAAGACAAAAGACCAGATGGTTCGATGCATAATGATTTCAAGGGCGGGAATATTGTGTAGAACCTTCCAGTAGATGGGGCTCAAACCCCAGATCAAAAATGCTGCGGATGCATACGCTACCCCGGACAGGGATTCCTGTTGTGACTTCACACTATAACCTTTAGGTATTGATTATTAAATATTCGATTCATATGATTCCTCTGACATGCAAACGAAGTTTTTTATATTTAACCCTGATAGTATCGTAAAAAATAAAAAGTTAAACGTGAAAAGTCTATATGTTGTGTAATATTGCCTCTCAAGGTGCTAAATGTAGTCGTTTTACATTTCACGTTTCACTTTTTACAATTTTATCAACCCTGATTGTGAAAAAATTTAGGATACCACTTTGGCGTTTTAAAAAAAAGGATTAAACCATGCAAACTTACCGTATTCCAATGGTCCCGGGACCGGTTAAATTGCCACAGGCTGTTTTAGACGTGTATCAAACCAATAATACGGAGGTGTAAGATGTGTCGAGTGCATCGTTTTACCAAATATGTGAGTTGCTTTGTAACCATTACCATGCTGCTGATGAGTATGCCGGTCCAAACCCTTCAGGCGTCGATGATCGGAACAGAAACCGTGCTGATTTTGTCAAAGGCACGGAACATGCGAGAAAATCTCCACAAATTTCTGGAAAGAAAGGATGTGCAGGACATGATGATGGCTCAAGGAATAAGTCCGATAGAGGCAAAAGCCCGTGTGGACTGCCTTTCTGACGCTGAGGTCATGCAAATCGCAGATAAAATGGACCAGCTTCCTTCCGGTGGCGATGGAATCGGGGCAATAGTGGGTGCGGCTCTGATTATCTTCTTAGTCCTTCTGTTTACAGATATTATGGGATATACAGACGTTTTCCCTTTTGTCAAACATCCCTCAAAAAAATAGTATGGCCATCCGCCGTGTGCGCCTGCAATTTTGCAGTATTGTATTGTGGTTGAGCAGTGCCGGCTTTCTATTTGTCGGTTGCGCCGGTTTCAATACAATGGAAATGTTGCAAAAAGCAGACAATATGCCGACCCGGTTTGAACTCGAATCGGTTCCATTTTATCCTCAAAAAGACTATCAGTGCGGACCTTCAGCCCTTGCAATGGCGCTCAACTGGACCGATCTACCGATTTCTCCGGAAGATTTGACAGATGAAGTCTTTACACCCGCTCGTAAGGGCAGCCTGCAGTCGTCGATGATCACGGCTGCCCGTCGTCACGGAAGGATCGCTTATGTTTTCAATGGATTGGATAGTTTATTCCAGGAAGTGGTTGCCGGTCATCCGGTGATCGTTTTACAAAACCTCGGGTTTTCATGGTATCCTGTCTGGCACTATGCTGTGGTCGTCGGTTATGATGCGCCCAAAAAAATCGTCGTTCTTCGTTCCGGTCCCCTTGCCCGAAAACAGATGCCTTTTCGGAGTTTTGCAAACACCTGGGCGCGCAGCAATTACTGGGGGCTCTTAATTCTGCGACCGGATGAGATGCCGGTGACGGTGAAAAAGGATCTTTTCTTGGCCTCAGTGCTGGGGCTTGAAAAAGCCCGTCAATTCAGGTCTGCAATCAATGGATATGGCATAGCATTGAAACGCTGGCCGGAAAGTGTGCCCGCTCTTACAGGCATTGGCAATTGCTACTATGCTTTAGGAGAACTAAAAAAGGCTGAATCAGCATTCAAAGAAATCATCCGGCTGAATCCCAAAGCGGGTTCAGCGTATAACAATCTCGCAGTAGTTCTTTTTGAACAGGGCCGAAAGCAGGAAGCCATAAAAGCTGTTAAAAAGGCGGTTTTGTTGGGTGGGCCGCTGGGTTCTGAATATCAAAAAACCCTCGAGGAGATTAAGGGATCCGGAATACCCTGAAAAGTTTCCCGTAAGATTAAAAACAGGGGCTGGATCAACCCCTTTTTTCTAAAAACGATAGCCTTGATCGTTAAAAAGTTTTAGGCAGACATCGACCACCTGAGGGTCATAGAGAATGCCCTGGTTCTTTGCGATTTCTCCCAATGCGATGTCGGTGCCCAGCGACGCGCGGTAGGGCCGGTGAGATGCCATGGCCTCAACAACGTCTGCCACCGCCATGATTCTCGCTTCGAGTAAGATATCTTCACCGGCGAGACCGTCCGGATATCCGGTTCCATCAAACCGCTCATGATGCTGACGAACAATCTGGGCAATCGGCCAAGGGAAATCTACTGTTTTCAATATATTGTAGCCTACAGTCGGGTGTTCTTTAATGATACCGAATTCGTGTTCGCTTATTCTGCCCGGTTTGCTGAGAATTTCGCCGGGCACAGATATTTTGCCGATGTCATGGATGACGCCTGCCAAGCGGATTCCTTGGACCCGGTTTTCCGAAATATCCATTTCGGTTGCTATGGCACGGGCCAGGTTGCTGACACGGCGCTGGTGGCCGGCAGTATAAGGATCCCTTGTCTCCACCGTCAAGGCCATGGCTTCGATGGTTCCCCCCAAAGCTTTTCTCAACTCTTTGAGTGTCTCTTCAAGGGCATTTCGGTTTGAAATCAGCTCGCTGATATCCCGGATTATTCCCTGATA
>JAFCZV010000419.1 GCA_019314155.1 Deltaproteobacteria bacterium | reverse complement strand
GGCTACAGCCGCCTTATGGGGCTTGATGAGGAATCGACAATTCGCACTTTAACAAATTATCGGTCCGCGATGACGACTCTCATTAAGCAGCATCGAGGTCGGGTAGTGGATACACCGGGTGATAATGTCCTGGCTGAGTTCGCCAGTGTCGTAGATGCAGTCAACTGCGCTGTGGAAATTCAACGGGAACTTGCTGAAAGAAATGCGGAATTACCCGAAGAACGCAAAATGCTGTTTCGAATCGGCATCAACTTGGGAGATGTAATTGAAGAGGAAGATAGGATCTACGGGGATGGGGTCAACATTACCGCACGATTAGAAAATTTAGCTGAAGCAGGCGGTATATGCATTTCTGGTGCCACTTATGATCAGGTAGAAACCAAGTTAGACTTAGAATACGAGTATTTTGGAGAGCAGGAAGTTAAGAACATTGCAAAGCCCGTGCGGGCCTATCGGGTGCTGTCTTATCCGGGTGCTGCCGCCCACAGGGTTATCCGGGCAAAAAAGGCTATGGGTAGGAAAATTCGTAAAGCGGTTTTAGCTTTAGCAGCTGTACTGGTTATCGCAGTTGGAGCGGCAGTGATCTGGGCCATTTACCTGCACCCGTCAACTCCTCCAATAGAAACCGCCTCCGTGGAAAGGATGGCGTTTCCGCTGCCTGATAAACCCTCAATAGCGGTGCTTCCATTTGTTAACATGAGTGAAGACGCCAATCAGGAATATTTCAGTGATGGTATCACTGAGGACCTTATTACAGATCTTTCCAAAATTAGCGGACTTTTTGTCATCGCCCGCAACTCAGTTTTTACATATAAGAGCAAGCCCGTTCAAATTCGGCAGATCGCGGAGGAACTTGGTGTGCGTTACGTGCTGGAAGGCAGTGTACGACGTGCGGCAGACCAGGTACGCATCAATGCTCAGCTTATCGATGCAACCACCGGCGGCCATCTGTGGGCAGAGCGCTATGACGGAAAAATGGAAAACGTCTTTGGCTTGCAGGATAGAATTACCCAAAAGATCGTATCAGCACTGAAACTGAAATTGACCGCCGGTGAGGAGAAACAGGTCGCTCGCAAGGAAACCGACAGCACAGAAGCTTACGAGGCCTTCCTAAAAGGTTGGGCGCATTATTGGCTGGATACGCGTGAAGATATCGCCCAAGCAATCCCTTACTTGAAAAAGGCTGTCAAATTAGATCCCAACTATTACCGCGCCTCTGCCGCACTCGCAGCGAGCTACTGGAGAATCTTGGTGCATGACTGGTACTCAAGCCAGGGGCTCACATCTTTTGAGACTTTGGAAAAGGCCAAGCTATATCTGCAAGAAGCCATGAAAGATCCGACAGCCCTTGCCTATCTCGTCGCCTCCAGTATGCATCGTCACGAAGGCCGGTACCAAGAATCCATTATCGACGCCACCCGCGCCATCGTACCGGACGCCAATGATCCCGTTGGTTACGTGGCAATGGCCAAAACCATGATTTATGCTGGCAGACCAGCCGAGGGCGCTGAAGCCATCAAAAAGGCCATGCGGCTTAACCCGCATTACCCGCCGACGTATTTGCGGTCACTCGGTTTAGCCCAGTTCGGTATGGAGAAATTTGAAGAGGCTGCGGCATCGTATGAGGAAGCCATCAAACGCGACCCGAATGAAGATTGGCAATATTTTGAGATAGCCGCTACTTATGGACAGCTGGGCCGCGAGGCGGAAGCTAAGTCCGCTTTGAAGACGTTCAACGAACTTAGGGCAAAAGCGGGTGAGAGTATAGACTTTACATTGCAGTCCGTAGGACTTTGGGGGTTCAAAGAGCAAAAGGATATCGAACGTTTGCGAGAGGGCCTTCGCCGGGCTGGAGTGCCACCCGGGAGCGAACCCGTTGCTGCTTCAGAAGATTTGATTACTCAAACGGAGGAAGGTCTTGAGGTTAAGGGTGCGACAACTGTTGACGTTGCCACCGCAAAAGCGTTGTTCGACCGGGGTGTGCCCTTTGTCGACGTGCGCCGTGCGTCCCAGTGGGCAAAAGGTCATATTCCCGGCGCTGTAAACCTTGAGTCCTACAGCGTCTTTAGCAAAATCGAGCTGGCTAAGATCGTGAGCAAAGAAGACGGAGTTGTCATTCACTGCAGTGATAGATGGTGACGTCTGTCGACCCAAGCCTCTGCAAAGGCCGTGTTTTGGGGATATAAGAAAGTTTATTACTTCCGCGATGGGTTTGATGGCTGGAAGACCGCGGGTTATCCCGTCGCTAAGCCATAATGTGCCATCAATAGTTTTGTATTATCAAGAATAAAATTTGCTGCTGGTGGGTCCCGCCATTTTCTGTATTTAATCGAAATTTCATATATCTACTTTAATTCGGTAGATATTAGTGGGTCTCAATCGATTAGATATCAATACTTGAAATTAACATGGGCAATTGTTCAGAGAACCGATATTATCTGCAATAAATCTTCCCTTTCAAAATTGCATATATCTCCAACACATGACAGTTACGTGATGTTTACAGGTTTTTTAGCATATCACCACCGAAGACAATTTTAGCCGAGTTGTGTTTTCGTGTTATCAAGGGGAGGATCGGTTCAGTTGATTTTCCCCTTTTTGCATTTTTGTAAGAAATAGGATATCTGTAACGCCATGTCTGGACATTTCGATGTCAGA
>JAFCZV010000418.1 GCA_019314155.1 Deltaproteobacteria bacterium | reverse complement strand
GCACGGACATCTTTGTTTTTTTGGAAAAGCCGCTCAAAAAAGAAGTTAACGCCGTTGACACTGGTAAAGATCAACCAGTCATACGATGAAAGGTTTTCGATGGCCCTGTCCAATGGTTTGACATCCTCCGGCGGGGAAACTTTTATGGTGGGGCATTCGAGACACTCTGCACCAAGATCGGAAAGACGTTTGACCAGGTCACTGGCCTGTTCCCTGGCTCGGGTAACCACGATGCATTTTCCCATCAAGGGCCGGGTTTCAAACCATTGCATTTTTTCTCTTAATTTTACGACGTGACCCACAACAATAATGGCCGGGGGTTTGAGACCGGCGGCTTTGGTACGTTCGACAATGGTAGCGAGTGTTCCTGAAACAGTGGTCTGTTTGGGGGTCGTTCCCCAGCGGACGAGGGCAACCGGGGTCTCCGGGGGCATACCGTGGTGCATGAGACGGTCGGTTATATGGGGAAGATTTTTGACACCCATAAGAAAAACAATGGTTCCAATCCCCCTGGCAATTGCTTCCCAGTCGATACTCGATTCCGCTTTCGAAGGGTCTTCATGCCCGGTAACAAAAGCGATTGTGGAGGTAAATTTTCGGTGTGTGAGCGGGATGCCGGCATAGGCCGGAGCGGCAATGGCTGAAGTGACACCGGGGATAATCTCAAAAGGAATTCGGGCGTCGATCAGGACCTCTGCTTCTTCGCCGCCGCGGCCGAATATAAATGGATCGCCGCCCTTCAGCCGGGTGACCGTGAAACCTTTTTGGGCTTTTTCCGCGATCAGCGCATTGATTCTATCCTGGGAAAGGGTGTGATCTCCTCCTTTTTTTCCCACATAGATGATTTCAGCATGCTCTCGGGCATGTTTTAACAGGCCTGGAGATGCAAGATAATCGTAAATAATGACATCGGCGTTCTTGATGCACTCCAACCCCTTTAACGTGATCAACTCCGGATCACCGGGTCCGGCACCGACCAGATAGACTTTACCGTTCATGGTTTAGATCCAGATCAGATTTTAGGTTTTCCATTATGGTTTTCGCCCCCATGGAAGCCAGGTGGTTGGCAAGTTCTACGCCGATGGTTTCGGCCGAACTCTCAGACCCTGAAAAGGTCTCTTTAAGAATGGTTTTTCCATCGACAGTGGCCACAAGACCGCAAATGGTAAATATGGTGTTGTCGATTTTTCCGTGGGCTGCAATCGGAACCTGGCAACCGCCTTCAAGGCGGTTTAAAAAGGCACGTTCACCCATGATGATCGCTCTTGTTTGAGGGTGGTCGAGTTTGGCGACCATCGGCGCTACCTCGGGATCATTTTGCCTGATCTCGATACAAAGGGCACCCTGGCCAACGGCCGGAAGCATAATATTTTCGTCGAGGAATTCGGTTATTCTGTTTTCAAGACCCAAGCGCTTTACACCTGCCGCCGCCAGAACGATGGCATCAAGATTTTCAGTTTCGAGTTTTTTTAGGCGCGTGTCCAGGTTTCCCCTTAGGGGGAATACGCGCAGATCCGGTCTGACATGGAGAAGCTGAGCGGCACGACGAAGACTGCTGGTTCCAATTCTGGCACCGGGTTCAAGTTGTAAAAGGGGCAGTCCTTTTTTTGAAATTAGAACATCTTGCGGATTTTCGCGCTTGGGAATTGCGCCGATGCACAGCCCTTTCGGTATTTCCGACGGCATATCCTTCATGCTGTGTACAGCAAGATCTATGCGGCCGTTTAAAAGCGCTTCTTCAATTTCTTTTACAAAAAGTCCTTTGCCGCCGACCTTGGCAAGCGGTACATCGAGAATCTTGTCCCCTTTGGTTTTTATGATGACGAGTTCAACTGAAAGAGAAGGGTGCTGGGAGTTCAGCGCCGATTTAACCCAGTTTGCCTGCCAGAGTGCGAGTTTGCTGCCTCGGGTTCCTATTTTGAGTGTTTTTCCCATCAGTGACTACAGCTCGAACAACTGGTAGCCGAACATCCACCACAAGATGATGCCGAAGCAGCCGCCTTAACCGTTTGACCATGGCCGCCTTTACTGTAGAAGGTGCATGCGGACATGATTTTTTTGACTTTTTTGTTGTTACATGACGGACAAGCAGGACGCTCATTTCCAAAAACCAGACATTCAAAATCTTTTTCACATGTATCACAATGATATTCATAAATCGGCATTATAAACAGTTCCTTATCTTTTCAATAAATTTAAATGCTTTCAATAATTGGCAAAGGACCACGGGCGTAAGCACGCGTGAATCTACCCGATCGCTTCAATAACTCCGGCAGCGATAAGCGGCAGCATGATTTCATGGTGACCCGTAAGGTTAAAGCCCTGTCCGCCTCTGGCTGTCGGCCGATTGACAACGTTGGTCATGGGCCGGTAGTGTCTGATGAAATCCATGTTCACCGTTGTGAATTGATCGAGATGATGCCCCAGGTTCCGTGCCAGAGTAACCGCTTTTAAGAAGACTTCCGGCAGTATGACCGCAGATCCCACATTCAGGTAAACTCCTCCTTCGAGTGTGCCGATGACGGACGCAAACGTGCGAAAATCTCTGTGGGTCGCTTTTCCTGCCGCACCGGCGTCAAAACCGGGGTGCATATGAAGGATATCCGTGCCAAATGCGACATGGACCGTAACCGGTATGCCGAGGCGTGCACCACAAGCGAGAAT
>JAFCZV010000417.1 GCA_019314155.1 Deltaproteobacteria bacterium | reverse complement strand
GAAAAAAACATATTGCTCCGGTTCTTCAGGACCGTCCACCACATCGGCCACATCGCGAAGATATACGGGCTTGCCGCCGTGAACTCCCACCACCACGCTTTTTACATCTTCCACCGTCTTTAAAAAACCGCCGGCATGAACCAAAACCTGGCCTTTGGTGGATGGATAGGTACCGGCGGCCGACTCCTGATTTGCGGACGTTACCATCATTTCCACCATTTGGAGATCAAGGTCGGACGCTGCCAGGCGTACCGGATCCAGACGCACCTGGATCTGCCGACGTTCTCCACCGATCAGGGTCGTTGTGGAAACATTATTTTCACGCTTAACGATATTTTCCACTTCTGCTGCGACACGGCGCAGGGTATAATGGTCAAAGCCCTCCCCCCAGAAGGTGAGTGCCAGAATCGGAACATCGTCAATATAGCGGGGTTTGATCAATGGAGGGGTTACCGCCCAGGGAATCAGGTCAAAGTTTGCCATAAGCTTTGACTGAAGGCGGACGATGGATTCTTCTTCGTTCTGACCCACGTAAAAACGTACCACCGCCATGGAAATTCCGGGACTGGACGTGGAATAAACATATTCCACGCCTGGAATTTCCCACAGGAGTTTCTCCATCGGGCTGGTGACTCTCTGTTCGACCTCTTTGGCGCTGGCTCCGGGCATCTTTACAAAGATATCGATCATGGGGACAATAATCTGTGGCTCTTCTTCCCTGGGGAGTGCGATGACTGCGGCAATGCCCAGCAATACGGAAGCAATGATGATGAGCGGCGTCAGCCTGGAGTTAATGAAAAAACCCGCGATTCTGCCGGCGACGCCTGTTTTTGGGGTCATGAGGCCACCTCCACGCGAGCGCCGTTGGAAAGGGTCGGCGGTGGATCCGCCACGTAACGATCCCCTTCCTTGAGGCCGGATAAAACTTCTAAAGATTCTCCGAATACTCTTCCGGTTCGGATTAGACGGAACCTTGCGGTGTGTTGATCATCCACAATATAAATGCCGGTTAACTGTCCTGAGTGTATCACCGCGGTGGATGGAATTAAAAGGATATCGACTTTGTCCACAGGGATGAAAATCCGGGCAAACATTCCCGTCCTGAGGCCTTTTTCGTCGGGCAGTTTAACCTTAATTAAAAACGAACGGCTCTTTTCATCGGCTGCAGGGAAAACTTCCTCGACCAATCCGGGCAACGGTCCGGTGTTTAAGGCTTGTACGACAACGTTTACGCGTTTTCCTTGAGTTACATCCTCAATATACGTTTCCGGCAACTCCAAATTCGCATAATATTCTCCTGTTTTTTCAAGGATCAGCAAGGGTTTACCCGGGGTGGCCAAATCGCCCACATCGATCATTTTAGCACTGATTTTTCCGTTGAACGGCGCAAGAATCAAGGCATCCTTTTTTCTATCGAATGCAGCGGATACCGAAGCTTCGGCCTGCTTTACACGCTGTTTCGCGGCTGCCAGTCCGGCTTGGGCCTGTTGGTATCGAAATTTGATCTCATCAAACTCCTGGGGACTGGCGGACTCATCTTTCATCAGGTTCTGGTATCGGGTGTAGGTGGCAATCGCAAGTTCTGCGCCTGCGCTGGCCGCAGTTTCGGCGCGCCTGGCTTCCGCAAGGGCGGCTTCAGCCTCGCGAAGCTGTGCCGACACCTGGTGATCGTCAATGACAATCAGTTTCTGCCCCTGTTCCACCGTATCTCCGCCCTGAACAAAAACAAACGTGACCGTTCCCATAATTTTGCTGGAAAGTGTGCTTATAGTTTTTGCTTTAACAGTTCCTACAGCTTCATACATAAACGGCCGGCGAATAATGGCTGCGACAGCAACCGGCGCTTTAACCGCCTTTTTTTTCACCTGCTCAACATTACCCGGCTCGATTTTTTCGCTGCAACCAATGCACAAAAGCGCAAAAGACAATATTAAAACGCAGAAAAAATATTTTTTAACCATTACAGACTCCGCAAGTTAGTGTCCATCCACAAACGGCATCTTTTGGCCCTGGGCGGCGTTTTCGCTCTTTTGAAATCCTCAAAATAGCACGCTATTCCTCCGGTTTCAAAATCGCTCAGACCTTGCCCCGAACCAAAATCTACCATTTGTGGATGGACACAAGTTAAGGTTTTGGGAACACGACGATTTAATGAAAATCCGTATCAATCGTTCCTGAAGCCAACGCCAGATCGATCCTGGCCACCTTGTAGTCGTGAAGGGCCTTGAAATAGCTGGTATGGGCCTGTTGGTTGGCCTCTTCTGCGTCCAGAAGGCCTACAATGGTTAACAAACCGCTATTATATCTATTTTTTACGATCCGCAATCCTTCTTCGGCCTGATCCTCCGCTGTTTGGGCCACCTGTATACGCTTCCACGAACTTCGGGCTTTTAGAAAGGCTTTGCGTGTCTGGACTCGTATTCCCAGCTCCATGGCTCTTCGTATTTCCTGTAATCGGTTCAGAAACAATATCGCTGAAATCTTCCGAATTAATCTCGTAATTTCCCAAAAGCCGCAGGTCCGGGAGATGGCCGGCACGGGATTTATCGATTTCTTTTCTGGCCATATCTTCCTGGTGTTGCAAAGTTTCCAGATCAAGACGTTTTGAAAGGGCGGTATTAATCCAATCCTCTATCTCTCCTTTTATTTCCTCTTCGATCGCAAACGGAGTTACCGGGTTTAAAGGCTTGTCACCGGGAGAGCCCATCGATGCGTTCAGCCTGGCTTTTGCTATCTCGACTCGGCTTTCGGCCTCCAGATGCTGCAGCTTCCGATCTGCGATACGCCCCATGGCC
>JAFCZV010000416.1 GCA_019314155.1 Deltaproteobacteria bacterium | reverse complement strand
GCCGCCCACATTCGAAAGCTTGCATCTGAGATCGGGTTGAAAAATATTGTGGTGGTCGGCAACAAGATCCGGAGTGCAAAAGATGAAGAATATTTAAAAAAGCATCTGCATGGTTTTGAATTTCTGGGCTTTATACCGTATGATGACGCTTTGATAGAGGCAGATTTGGACGGTGTTTCCCCTTTTGATGTGGATTCAACGGCAAAAGCAAATGTGGATGCGATGATCCCCAAGCTTTAATGAATCGAAAAAGACGTTACGCCCATAAACCAAAAGGAAAAAAAGGCGGGTTCAGGCCAGGTCGCCGGATTCTCAAAATCAGGCCCGGCGCCGATGCCGGTTTAAAAAGAGTTTTTGCCGGCATCGGCGTGCCGGCTAAGAGGCCCTTTAAACCCGACCCGTTCCAGCTTGAGGCCGTATCGGCAATCCAACGATCCGACTGCCTGGTTACCGCCCCCACCGGTGCCGGGAAGACCTGGATTGCGCAGCAGGCCATTGCCCAAATTCACAAAAAAGGCGGAAGATCATGGTATGCTTCCCCCTTAAAAGCCTTGAGCAACGCCAAGTACGTTGAATTTTCGGAAATCTTCGGGCCGGAAAACGTCGGCATTTTAACCGGTGACCGAAAAGAAAATCCTGATGCACCCATCATCGTGGGAACCACCGAAATCCTCCGGAATCAGCTTTACGATGCCATGCATCAGGGGATAACGTTCTTCACCGATTTTGTTGTTCTTGACGAAGCGCATTTTCTGGGTGATGAAGACAGAGGTGTGGTCTGGGAAGAAATCATGATCTATCTTCCTTCCAGGATACCGTTGCTTTTGCTTTCGGCCACCATCGGGAATGCAGGCATCATCGCCGAGTGGCTTTCGTCAATCCGCTCGAAAAAATGCAGGGTTGTTGAAGAAACCCATCGTCCGGTACCCCTTTATCCGTTATTCTTCCATCCATCAGGAACCCTTCTCCCCCTGTTAACGGGGGGCCGTCGAGGAAAGGGCAGACTTCACAAGAAAGTGGCTTCTTACGCGAGCAGCAACCGTCCGGTTCTCCTTGCACCGCCCTATAAACTTCCTCCTTTTGGGGATATTCTGCGCGTATTGAACAAATATCGTCTCCTCCAGGCAATATTTTTCCTCAAATCTCGAGCCGATTGTGACAATGCCCTGGATCTGTGTGCCGACGACCTGACGCACGATCCGGACCGAACGGCCGTCCGCAGTCAGAGAATCGAAGAACTTGTGGCCAAAAGTCCTCACATTGCCGGGCACCGGCAGCTGTGGCAGCTTGAACACCTGGCTGTGGGCGCCCATCACAGCGGCCAGCTCCCGGCGTGGAAACTGATACTGGAAACACTCATGACCGAGGGGCTTCTCGATGCCGTTTTTGCCACATCTACGGTTGCAGCCGGTGTCAATTTTCCTGCCAGGACCATTGTTTTTTTTAATTCAGACCGGTTCAACGGAAGGGAATTTCTACCGCTGGACCCCACTGAATTTCATCAGATGACCGGTCGGGCCGGACGGAGGGGAATGGACCATATCGGATTTGCGATGGCAGTTCCGGGAAAATTCATGGACATCAAGCACATTGCAAAGCTGGTGACATCACGCTCTGCTGATGTATCCAGCCAGATTAAAATAAACTTTTCCATGGTTCTTAACCTCCTTTTATCCCATACGCCGGACCAGATCAAAGATCTTTTAAGTGAATCCTTTGCAACCTTCATGATTGTTAAAAAGAGAAGAAAAAAAGGCGCTCGAAAACCTTTCAGAGACGAACACAAGAAACTCTGGCGGGATTTTCAGCACCACCTCGATTTTCTGAAAGAAACCGGTTATGTAGCCAAAGACGGTGTGTTGACTGCCGACGGCATCTGGGCATCCCAACTGAGGGTCGATCAGCCGCTGATGATCGCTGAAGGTTTTCGACGCGGGATCTTTCCGGAATCCGACCCTGCGGTGCTTGCAGCCATGACCACGCTGTTTGTCAATGAGCGGGAATCGGATGACCGTATCGAGAAGGTGTTCAAGCCAAAAACTCTGCTGGCAGCCTTTAACCGTGTCCAAAAAGGCCTTCGACCGTTCGCAGCGCTCATGGCGGACCGGGAATTTGAGGTCCGGCCGTTGTTCTTGCGGCCGGCAGCTGTGATTTACGCCTGGGCCGTCGGTCAACCCTGGGAAAAAGTGCTCGCCATTGCCGAGATGGAGGAGGGAGACCTTGCCATGCTGATTCTCCGGACCGCGGACAACCTGAGACACATCCGGTCCCTTAAACGGATTTTTCCTGAAGCTGCTCTCACATCGGCAACATCCATCGATCTTATCATGAGAAGTCCGGTGGTGACGGAATATGAGTAAAGAAAGTTTAACGACTCAGGTTCAAGATTCAAGGTTCAAGATTCAAGGTTTAAGATAGATGAAGCGCGTAAAGGGACCAAAAGGAAACCCTGAACCGTTGAACTTTGAACGCAAGAAATTACAAAACGACATGATTAAAAAAACCGTGAATCTGACAGACCATCGCGTGATCCATCAATTCAGGGGAACGGCCGGTAATATTTACATTGTTGAAGATCGTCGGAAAGGGGTCACCTGCCTTGTGGATTGCGGGATGCCGTCGGATGCAGAGAATCTGGCAGCATCTTTGCAAAATTTTGCACCTTTAAAACGC
>JAFCZV010000057.1 GCA_019314155.1 Deltaproteobacteria bacterium | reverse complement strand
TGAAATACGGCAAGACTTTTTTCTTTAGGAGTTATGGACGAGTGCGCCGCCATGTTGCGCAAATGATTGATTGTTTCCGCAACATCCACCTCATTGGGGCAGTAAGTCGTACACATTTCACAGGAAAGGCACACCCAGATGGTTGAGGATTTTAACAGGTCTTCACGCCACCCCAGTTGAATATAGCGTATCGCCTGGTGAGGTTTAATATCCATAAAATGGCTGACAGGACAGGCATTGGTACACCGCTCACATTGAAAACATGCCGAAATATTAACACCTGCCTCCCCCTGGATTCTGTCAAGGAAGTAATTCCCCCTGCCGCCAATTAGCTTTCTTATTTTTCCAGGTTCATGTTCGGCTATTTCCTTTTGGGGTGAAACTACATTATGCATAATTTCAAACCATTATAAAAATTTCTCATTGAATTTGGTATGTTGTGGGGTCAGGAAAAATGCCGGGTCATAGGATATTGGCAAAAACTTTGCAAGACCGGCATGACTTCATCTTTTCCTTCCAGTCTTTATAAACAATGCCGTCACAAATAGTTCCGTTTATAAACCAGCATAGTTTTCCGGATTTAAATTCCCAAGCCGGACACTCTTGTTTCTTCTTGGGAGGACATTTTTTTATAGCCCAGCACGGCTTGTTCACTTTGGAGTTCCCTCTCCTATTGGAAACCAGGAACAACATTTGTCTCTCCGCATGGGTAGGTATGGATCGCCAGCCCTGTTCATAGCTGTGTACAGCCTTGATGGATACACCCAGCAGTTGAGCCATCTGTTTCTGCGTTTTGTCCAGTTTTTTTCGCAATCGTGCAAATTCTTTATTGGTCATAAATTTTTCCTTGGATTTTAGTTATATAGACAACATGAAATCAACCTGACAATATGTGACACTACGTGGTATATTATGTCAATAGAAAATTGATGGCTTCGTAAAAAGTCTTTTGTGAGCGACATCGAGCAAAATCAGACTTTTTACGAGTTCATCAAAATTGCGTAGAAATAATCTCATGTGATTTGGGCAACAGCTTGTAAAATTGTGATCATCGGGTGAAAAAACCGGGTGGCGGGTTGATTCTTTTGATTTTGATTAGCGCAGCTTTTTTTGAGAATGGATGAATTGAAAGCTGTTAGGGTGTGGCATTACCAAGGGACTGAGGTTTTCGTTTCGAATTTTACAAATTGAGTCATGCAGTTACTGCAAAGATGGCGCGGTGGTGCTTTGTACCATGATTTCATAATTCTTCAGTTTTTCTCGCATCTGTTTTGCGATTTCCATGTACTTCCGGCTGATATCATAACGGTAATCCGCATGGATTTTGTTGATTTTGCGCTGTATTTGCTTGAGTATCTTGGTCCGTTCCTTCCAGAGTTTAAGCATGTGTTGAAAATTCTCTTTTGAATTGTTCATCCTTTCCGCGGAATATTGATTTACCAGACCGCAAAAATAATGGTATTTCTCATCGAGGATTAATGCGATTTTTTCCGTTTTCAGCGTCTGTTGTGTGATGGTGTGGAAATGATGCCCGACAATGCTCAAAGAAATGGCTTCCCCAAAAATGTTGGGATGTTTTATCATGCTCCGAAAGACAAACTTGAGATACTGAAAACCGTAAGGTGTAAAGATCTGCCAGTAAATAGATTTGAATAAAATCTTCACTTCGTTAAAGTGGATTTTTCGCTGAAAATAGTCCGTATACTCGATATTGTCCAAAAATCGGCTGCAGCGCTCAAAATAGTTTTTTAGATTAAAATCATATATACAGGCCAGAATTTTTTTATATCCTTCTTTCATCCGTTCCGCGTCCATAACGGTTTTAAAATTAGTGGTCATGCTGTGCGTGTTGTTGCCGATGGAATCCTTTAAGATCCGCCCTTCCGTCAGCAACCGCTGATAAAGGCGGGTGCCGGGAAGGGCGTTTAAGAAGCCGATCATCGCTTTTGGAATGGCGTTTTTCTGAATAAAAGCAATTTGACGATCGAAAATATCTTCCTTGTCATTATCAAACCCGATGATAAACCCGGCCATCACTTCCATCCCGTGTCGTTGGATTGTCCGGATCGATTTTTCCATATCTGTCTTTAAGTTCAGGGTCTTCCCGGCTTCTTCAAGCCCCTTGGGATCAGGGGTTTCAATCCCTATGAAAACCTGATTGAAACCGGTCTCGCGCATAGCGTTCAACAACGCTTCATCGTCTCCTAAATTGATGCTGGCTTCGGTAAAAAAATGATAGGGATAATCATGCTCGATTTGCCAGGATTTTAACGCAGGCAAAAGTTCGGCCTTAACCCTTTTTTTGTTACCGATGAAGTTATCGTCGACGATAAATACCGGACCTCGCCAGCCCAGATGATAGAGCGCATCAATTTCCCGAAGAAGCGTGCCCGCCGATTTTAAGCGCGGTTTGTTGCCGTAGACCGTCCAGATATCGCAGAACTCACAGTGAAATGGACAGCCTCTGGAATACTGGATGGACATGGAACCGTATGCGTTCAAATCCAATAGATCAAATCGCGGGGCCGGCAGACGTGAAATATCCGGATGCGGCGGCCGCTCATATACAGGTTTGGCAGTGCCGTTTTCCAGGTTATTCAAAAAATCTACTAAGGTTTTATCCACTTCCCCCAAGAGAAAATGGTCAACACCCGTAATATCCTCATGCCTTGAAGTTGGAAAAGCCCCCCCGGCTATAATGGTTTTACCAAACAGGTTGCATCGACGGATTACCTCCATCATGGAATCTTGCTGAACAATCATGGCAGAGATAAAAACAGCGTCCGGATGATATCGCTGTCTTTTAAAGGCGTGACGTTCATGTCCACAAGTTTTAAGTTATACGCTTCCGGAAAAAGGGCGGCAATGGTCAGCAGTCCCAGAGGCGGCATGGCACTTTTTTTGTGAATAAACTTCAGCGCGAATTTGAAACTCCAGTAAGTATTGCTTGGAATTTTCGGATATACAAGAAGGATGTTTTGATATTTCGGCATGGCGATCAAGCCTCCTTTGATAATTAACATTGACGGCTTCGTAAAAAGTCTTTTGTGAGCGACATCGAACAAAATCAGACTTTTTACGAGTTCATCAACATTGCGTCCGATTATTCATTCTGGGTGGTTAATTTTATCAAAAAACTGTGATTATTAAATGTATCCTCCCTCCTGAGTTGGTTTGACAATACATCGCTGTAAACATCTTCGAGCTGCCGTACAATCCGCTTAAGATTTTCAATGCTTGTCAGTTGTGCAACTTTAGTTGAAGGTAGCTGCTCGGGCGGCTGACTCTCAAGTATTTCATATGCGTCTTCAAATTCATCGGCAGCCAGCTGTGAAGTCAAGACGATGTAATCGTCCACCTGCCGTTTTGAATCTTTTAATTCCGGTCTCGTCAGGAGAGATTCCCTCATGGTCTTTCCAATCAGCAACCAAAAATCCCTGACTTCTTTTGCTCCATAACCGTCCATATATCGTTTGAAAGCAATTTCTTGGGCATAGATCGGTATTATGGACCGGTCTCGGTTTCTCACTGTAGCTGCAACAACTTGATAGTTCAAGGTGATATACCATTTAAGCAGTTCACTATACATCTTCCGGTAATTCGGAAAACGGTGTTTATTTACCGGGTTCGTTATTTCTGCTTCGATTTTTTCTACCAATGATTCACGAAGTTCCGATAAAATATCGTAAATTGTGGTGCTTTTTCTGAAGGCAATTTTTTTTATAAGAACTTCATTGCGAAATGTCCAGTTGTTTGGATGGCGGGTCATTTTTTCGGTCAAAAACAACAACCGCCGCAATATATGGTAGCGCGGTGTCGGCTTCCAGCTCAAAGCCTTGTATGTGGCAGAAGCATCCACACTCAATTTTTTATCGATATATTTTGCCATCCAGGGCTGTTCTAAAGTTTTCTTGCCGCTGAGCCGGCCTAAAAACGAGATTATAATCAACCCCAAACCCGCCGCAAGTTTCGGTATTTGAAACGGTTTGATATCATGCCAGTAATAATACCTTGTGGCGGTTTTGAAAAGCTTGTTATGTGATACACTCCCTTGAAAGCCGGCAATGTATATTGCCAGACGCGGCAGGATATCGCTGATTTCGATAATTCGTAGAAATAGTTTAATAAGATCTTTAATATGGATATACGGTATGGCCGATTCTCCACGTCCGGTCACAACTCTCGACATGAGTTTGTTTCCAGCCAGCCAATACTTTAACAACATATACAACATGGGATATTCACACCAATCGCTGTATACGGCTGACAATCGGACAATTGAGCAGGGAAAGAATTCCGAATATTCCCCAATGATTGCTTCTTCTTTCCTTTTGCACCGAGCATAAGGAGAATCCGCATCGATAGGACTCTTTTCGGTGAGTGCCGAACCATGAGAAGGAAATTTGCAGGCAGCCAGAGAACTGGGGAAAATGAAACGCTTTATTCCCAGTAATTTTGAGATTTCAAGAATATGGCGTGTTCCGGTGACATTGATCTGCTCATATGCAGGGTTTTCTTTCATGGTGAAGTCGTAATATGCGGCCAGATGCAAAACATAATCGGCGCCGCCATGATTTTTGATATACTTTAAGGCCTTCAGCAAATTTTCCCGGTTTGTGATATCAACCTGGAGCCAATGTATATTGGCAAGATGGGGTATGCCGACTTCCTTTTGACTGCGGCGTGCGATGCAAAACAGGCGAAACTTTCCGGATACAGCTATAACAAAATGCCTTCCGATAAAACCGGATGCTCCCGTGACCAAAATTCCCGGTAATATTTCATTCATTTTATATACCTATTGCCGTACGTTGTCTTTAAATGAAGATAATTCTGTAACGCTATAAAAATTATCAATCCCATTACACCGTCGCCGATTCCGGATAACAGGACAATCCATTTAAATTCAACGGCAAAACAGTAAACCATCAAAAAGAGCGTCGCCACCGCCTTTACGATAATTGAAAATACAATTAAATAATGATATTTTTTAATGTTTATTGCGCCCATTACATAGGCGACGGCCATCAGGACATGAAAAACACCGCCTTGAGCGGGAAAAAATCGTTCACACTCAGGACTGAACCCCGACAGTTTCATAAGCAGGGTCGGCTGAGCAATCAACGCCAAACCTATGGCAATTGAATGTAACGCCACCAGCCATAATACGGTTGAAAGCAGTTTGTCGGGATGCTGAAATAAAACCTTTTTTAAGTCACCACGCATATCACTTTATAATGGACACAAAGAATTATGGTTTTTGGGTTGATTGAAACAGATAGAAAGAACATTTTCAACAATTATTATGGGAAACAAATAACTTGAACCGGCGCTCTTTACGCCAAATACCGGGAAAAGGACGGAGCTGTTCAGACAAGATGAAGTCGTTCAAATTATTCCTGATTTTTTCAATTGGGAGCTCAGCGTTTAAACGGAGAGCGAGATGTGGCGGGCGGGATAAAATAATAATTGAATCTCCCTGCAGCAAGCTGCAGAGAGATTCTAACCTTTCGCGGAGGTTGCTTATGGATCATCCGGATTTTATTTGAACGTGGACGGTGTTGATATTCACAGTTGGCAATTCGAAAGATTCCATCTGTTGATGTATCTTAAAAAGTCGCTGGATGACTGGCCATCCTATCTTTTCTCGACACCCCTTTATTTTTCAACGGAGGCGGCGATGTCACCGTTTTCCTTCAATTTGCCCAATGCTTTCGTCAACTCGATCAAAACACCCAGCCCTCTTTTGCTTTCCGGTCCTGAGCAGGCAGAGAAAAACCCGAATGGACCGACATCTTTACTTTTGGTCAGATCCACGATTGCTCCCACTTCGGCGAGATTTTCCAATAGCGTTGCGAGCTGAGGATCGGAAAGCTTTTTGGCGACGCCGAGCAAGGCGACAAGACCGTCTCCGATCTGCTCGATGTCCTCAGCGGTATAAGCTGTCGCTATCTTGGCCCGAATATCATAGGTCGCCTTAATAATGCGGAAGACACCACTTTCTTCCAAATCATTCAGATACTCGATGATTTGAGGAACCATCAGTCTAAGCACGGGTTCTACGGTTGTGACAAAGTCGGTAATATTTTCCAGTTGATCCAACGCATAAATAATGTGTTTGATACTTCTGAGCATCCTCTTGGACAGGACCCCCAGATCTTCCAACTGAAAAGCAGACTCTACACTTTCCAGATCTTTAATTAACGATTTGGAAACCGGTTGCGCCATTGCCATCAAATCATTTTTAAATTCCTTCATACTTATGGCGGTTTCAGACAAGGGGGCAATCCGGCTTTCAATGCGATCCAGTCGCTCAAGAATCAATTCTTCATTCGTCATGGTGCCTCCTTTTTTAGAAACTCTGACGCAACTTGCCAGCCATGTTGAATTGGGGTTCAAGCGGTAATTCAAAACCCTTCAACATCATGTTCCAGTATACCCACTTGAACATCATTTTGCCCATATAGTTTGCTTGACTTTCACCTAAAAGAGAAAAGGGGCCGAGACCGGGGAAGGGAAACTTTCCGGCAAGGGGCTCTGTGTCATAACTAAAATCGATCAGATAAGCCATACCATGGCTCGAGACTATAAATCACGTTGAATGCCCGTCATATTCAGGCTTGGGTGCTTGCCCCTCTATCTCGAGAAGGATGTTCTCTACAACAATGTCGGATTCGTAGTGTGCAACCGCACCGGACTTGGAGGTGGGTACATTGGTTGCGTCACCGATCACATAGATATTGTCGAAGTCAGCGGCCTTCAACGTGCCTTTATCGGTATTGACAAACCCCATGGGGTCGCCGAGACCGCTGTCCATGATGGTCTGTGCGCCGGAGTGCAGCGGGATGGAAATAAGAAGGTCATAGGAAATCTCATCGCCCGTCACAGATTCAATGGTCTTTTTACCGACGTTCACATTGTCAATAGCCCAGTTGGGCGTGATCTTGATGTTCTTTTGACCGCAGACATCCCCAAGGACTTTTGACGCCACAGGCTTGGTGAAAGCACCGTCCAAAGGCGTGACCAGTTCTATTTCGATGTCGTCCCGAACACCATTATCTCTAAAAAACCAGTCCGCGAGATACACGAACTCCAGGGGCGCAACAGGACATTTGATGGGCATATCGGCGATGTTGAGCACTACCCTTCCCTTTTTAAAGAATTTCCATCTCTTGTAAAGCGCCATGGCACCATCCAGTGAGTAGTAGTCATGGACGTCGCCTCTCCAGTCATCCATCAGGCCGTCGGTTTCTTCCGGCACGATCCTGCATCCTGTTGCAATGACCAGCCAGTCGTAATCGTAGTGCCCCAATTTGGTCTTGACCTGTTTTTTATCGTGGTCGACATTGACGATCTCGTCCACAACGAAATCGACTCCCAACGGAATAAAATCAGCTTTAGGCTTTACGCATTCTTGAGGCGTATAAATCCCAAAAGGGATGAACAGCCATCCGGGCTGATAGTGGTGGAGCGGATCCTTGTCGATAACCGTAATCTGCCACTCCCGAACAAGCAATTCTTTGCGCAGCTTGGTGGCGATCATCGTTCCACCGGCACCTGAACCCAAAATAACAATTTTTTTCATATAAACCTCCTTAAATGATATTTCTTTTTAATCGAAGCCCAAATCATCACAGCTGCCAGACAACATCCGTTAGAAGGAATTATGTTGTCGTATTTTTGTTCTCCAACAGGTTTGCGATGGAAATGGAGTCTAATTCTGTGTAAAGTGCGATAGTGGCTTTTTGCCAGCCCAGTCGAACTACGCAATCATCACTCTTTGGGCACGTTTCGGGTTCACTGATACAGTCAACAAGTTCAGACTGATCCTCAAACAGTCGCGTGATGTCACCCAAGGTAATTTTTTCCGGTTTTTTTGCCAGCATGTGACCACCTTTAGGCCCACGAATGCTATTGACAAGCTTGGCTTTTTTAAGGGGACGGATGATCTGCTCGAGATATTTTACGGAAATATTCTGTCGAGTTGAAATCTCGCTCATTTGAACAGCACCTTTGTCTTGATTTTGGGCCAAATCGAGCAACAATCGCGTTCCATAGCGGGTTTTTTTTGTAAGTTTCATATGCCAAAAATAATAGTTGTTATATAGATTAATTTAATATATATAGTTTTAGTATGATATAGTGCTGAAAAGGATATCTTGTCAAGCAAAAAGTTTTCGATTGATCACGCTTCAATATAAATATAATTAAATTTCAATTGGTTAAAAGTATTTGTTGTATTTAAAGGTTATTTTGTTATAAATGAATATGAACACAGATTTCGTTGTTATCGATCGACAAAAATTTAAATGAAGGACTGTTTCTGAAACGTTTTTGATACATCTAAGGCTCGATTGAGGCAATTCCGGAACTCGTTCTTTTCGCCCAAACAGTTGGAATCAAACATCCTTCTCTTTGCCAAAATTTATAAATAAAAAACGTTTCCATAAGCGCTCAAAAAGCTTTCCATTAGGACAACCGTCCGTTGAGAATAAAAAATATATTTATTGGCGAGTCAAATGACAAAAAAAACAAAAAATTCACCGGCGACCGATCTTGAAAGATGGGTCAACTTACAATTGATTGAAACCATCCCTTTGGGAATCGCCATAATCGATCCGGAGTATAATCTGGTTTATGCCAACAAAACTTTTGAACAATTGTTCGGGGATTGGAAAAACCGTAAATGTTACAACGCTTACAAAAGCGAAAATGAAATGTGCGCTCACTGTGAAAGCACATTAACCTTTACAGACGGAACTCCCCGTGTAAACGAGGAAATGGGATATGACAAAAATGGACGTCATATCCACTACCTGCAGCACGCAACCCCTATTGTGGACGAAGATGGGAATTTTCCCTATATCGTCCATATTTTCACCAACATTACCGAAGCAACCCAGATTCGAGATGAACATCAGATTCTTTTTGACCAGGTTCCGTGTAACATTTTACTCATTGACAGAAATTTTCGAATCGTAAAGGCGAATAAACGGCTTCGGGATTCCCTGGGCAATCCGGAGGGCAATTTCTGTTTCGAAACGCTCAAAGGATTGAAACACAAATGCAGCGAATGTACAGCCAGACAAACGTTTGAAGACGGCCAAATACACACCGGGTATCACTCTTGGAAATCCAAAGGGGAACAGCCCCTCCATTTACACGTGATCACCGTACCGCTGAAGCGGACGGACGGCAGTTTTGATGTCGTATTGGAGATGGCGGTTGACGTCACAGAAACGATGAAACTGCAGGATAAATTGAAATTTGCGCATACGTATCTGAATACCATCATTTCAACGTCTATAGACGGCATCTTTGCGGTGAATGAAAAGGGGAAAGTGACTATTTTCAATCCGGCAGCCCGAAAATTTTTTAAAATCAAGGATAACCAAGTGATTTCGAGAGAAAATTTTACCGCCATCCTCCCTAAAGATTTTTTGGCTAAGGTGTTCGAGCAGCCCGGACATGTTTATCTGCCAGAAGCGGAGGTTAAAACAATTGACGGCGAACCTTTTCCGGTACGTCTGGTGGGCAACAAGCTGATGGTTGACGACAAATCAATCGGTATGGCCTTTTCAGTTCAGGATCTAAGGGAAATCAAACAGCTTGAAAGAGAAAAGATAGAAGCCGAACGCCTGTCCGCTGTTGGCCATACGGTTGCCGGATTGGCCCACGGCATAAAAAATCTGAATACCGCTCTGGAAGGCGGTATGTATATGTTGAAATCGGGTTTGGCTCAAGGGAACATCGAGCGTATCCAAAAAGGCATGGACATGTTGGCACGAAATGTCGAACGGGTTTCTATATTTGTCAAAGCATTTTTGAGTTTTTCCAAAGGCCGTGAAATTCAAGCCAAAATTTGTGATCCTGCTGAAATCGCAAAAGAAGTTGTCGATTTATACGCCGTCAAGGCCGAGAAACTGGGTATAACGCTAAAATACGAAAAAATAGGTGATATCGCCCCGGCTCCCATTGATTTTGAGAGCATGCACGAATGCCTGACAAACCTTGTGGGGAATGCTATAGATGCCTGTCAGATGAGTGACGAAAATTCGTGTTACGTAACGGTCCGGACTTTTGAGGAGTACAATACGATTATATATGAAGTGGCTGACAACGGATGCGGTATGGACTATGAGGTAAAGCGTAAGGTTTTTACAACCTTTTTTACCACAAAGGGTTTGGGGGGGTCTGGTCTTGGATTGCTGATGACCAAGAAAATTGTCCATGAGCATGGTGGAACAATAGATTTGAAATCCAAGTCCGGAAAAGGAACAACTTTCAGTATCAGACTTCCACGAAGGCGTTTGCCTAAAATTGTTCATAACTCAATCTGAGAACAACGCTCCGTTAAAATTGGGTATAGTGATGAGCGAATCCAAAAAAATATTGATCGTTGATGATGAGGAAGATATTTTAATCTATTTTGAAGCGATATTCAATGACAACGGCTATGATACGCTTTTGGCACGAGATGGCATCAAGGGATTTGAACTGGCCAAATCAGAAAAACTTGACCTGATTGCACTCGATATCACCATGCCGAAGCAATCTGGATTGAAAATATATCGTCAATTAAAAAATCACCCTGAACTAAAAAATATTCCGGTTATCATCATTACCGCCGTCAACGATTCTTTTAAGATATTTATAGATAAACTTAAGGAGGTTGAACCTCCCGAAGGTATTTTAAACAAGCCGATCGATCCGCAGGAAATATTAAAAGTGGTTAGGGGAATATTGTCAAATTAAACAAACAATGTTATTTCTTCACATAAGGAGGTAAAAAATGGCAGAAACATCTGAAAAAAAAATTCTTGTGGTGGATGATGAACCGGATGTCCGGAATTTTTTAGCTGCTGTTTTAGAAGATTCCGGTTTCAATGTTGAAACCGCCTTTGACGGCCTTGATGCTCTGGAAAAGGTTGAAGCGTTTTCTCCGGATTTAATGACACTCGATATGGTGATGCCGAGAATGCCCGGAATAAAGGTGATTCGCACGCTGAGAAAAAACAAAAAGTGGGCTAAATTACCCATAATTATTATCACTGCGCATGCCCGGGACGAAATGGGAAGTGATCAAATTACGGAATTCATGGCGCTGACATCGAAAGTGAGTCCAAAAATTGTATTGGAAAAACCCATTTCACCGGCCAGTCTAGTTAACGCTATTTGCAAGATTCTGGGATTGGAGCCAAAAGCTGTGGAAGCTGTGGATGAAGATCCTACAGATGAACGGAATAAACTCGCAAAATTAATTCAGGAAACCGATTCAGATACATTAAGAAAAATACGTGAGATATTGAACAAAAAGAAAAAGACCGAACCGTATTTTCTTTTCGAATAAAATCACACTTATGCCGGATAAAAAAAATTCAATCGTTAATATTGCCCTTGTCGGGGGTGGGGGCCTTTGTAAAGAGGTTCTAAAAAAAACCACGTTTAACTTGACTCACGAGGATGTTAGTGCCCCGGTTCTGGCCGTGGCAGATCCCGATACCCGGTCACCCGGCATGGTTCTTGCCGAAGAATTTGGCCTGTTAACCTTTACCGATTACCATGAACTGTATGACCCTCGCTACAACATCCATCTTATTATCATCCTGTCTCCTGAAGAGGATATTCTTGAGGCCATTCTTGCAACACGACCTACCCGAATTCGAATCATGGCCTTCAACGTCTTTGAGGTCTTCTGGAAAGCCCTTCATATTGAAGAACACAAGTTAAGGAAGAGAAACGAAGAAATAGAGACCATCTTGAACGCTATTCAAGATTTTATTATGGTCAT